>CAXFTV010000761.1:0-8951 GCA_964005845.1 uncultured bacterium | reverse complement strand
CGGCACGTCGACGACCACCGTCACCGAGGAGCGCACCGGCCGCGACGGCACGACCGAGCGGAACGGTGTCCATAAATTCGTTGTAGAGGTGAATCAAATCAAAAGCCGCATAGTTGCGCGTCTTACCCGGAATTGATCCCGGGTGGCGCAGCAACTTTTTGCCGCGCTCCACCATATAGCGCAGCGGATCGGCCAACACCTGGGGCAGGTCGTTGCGCATCAGCAAAGTCTCGTACTCGTTCACCGTCAGGCCGGCGTGGTGCTCATCTGGAGCCAGCCGTATATCGATACAACCTTTTTCAATGCCATAGACGTCCAGCCACTCGTCCAGTTGTTCGAACAACCCGAAGCGCGGGTCTTTGAGATTGAACGACTCGATCTGGTGTTGGGTAGAAGTGGGAATCGCCACCCTGCCGCGGTAAATCATCTCCGCTTCGTCGTAGGCCAGCACCGTGGTGCGCCGCTGGCGGCGGTACTCCTTATAGACCCCGTCCAGTTCTATGAAATAAACCGGCTGCTCCGGCTTGTTGAGATAGGTGACGCAATTTTTCAACCCCGCGCCCATGAAGGTGAGATGCGAATCCGCGTTGATAGGCTCGCGCTCCTTCTCGCTTTCGCTGAGTTCGTCGCGCAACTGAATGCGGTCGTGCTGGTAGCCGGCATCGGGTGGAAATATCTTCTGGACCACTCTAAAAAATGGATCGAGCTGCTTCCTGCTGTGTCCCAGACGGGCGCAGACTCCCTGCTCGAGGTAGCCGGCCGTGGTGTGAAAAGAGCAGTAGAGCGTCTTGCGGAACCGCCCCCTGAAATCCTCGGCCTCTTCCCTGAGCCTCTGGGCCACATCGATGATCTCAAATCGCTTTGTGGGTTTTATGTCCAGGCTGATTTCGACTGGTTGTATCGCCATCCCTTCCGATCCCGGAAAGTAGTTTTAGAAGGCAAAATATCGTAGATTAATAATACCACCCCGGACCCGGAGGCGCAACTGCAAAGGGCCCACTCGCCCCGAGCCCGGCAAATCTGAGAGCAATCACGGGACCGCATTACTACTCGTCCAGCTCCTAACGCACTGAAATTTAAGCGGAGAAAATCACCTGGGACACCTGAGGGAGAATCCACTTACCATGAAAAACCTGTTGATCATGCGACACGCCAAATCCGACTACCCGGCGCAGGTCGCCAGCGATTTCGATCGCCCCTTAAACAAACGCGGCACCAAAGACGTGCCGCGCATGGCCCAGGCGCTGGGCGCCACGACGCTGATTCCCGACCAGGTACTGAGTTCCCCGGCCCGGCGCGCGCGCCAGACCTCCGAGGGCCTGGCCGCCGGCCTGGGCACTTCCAGAGCCGTCCTCTTTGACGAGCGCCTCTATCTGGCCACCCCCCGAAACCTGGCTGCTGCAACAGCAGAACTGCCCGCTGGGTGCCCCACCGCCCTGATCGTGGGCCATAATCCGGGATTGGAAGAATGGGTCCAGCAGTTGTGTGGCTGCCACCTCCACCTGCCCACGGCCGGCCTGGTTGCGCTTCACTTGGACATTGCTAGCTGGGACCAGATTCAGATGGCCAGAGGCCAGCTGCAGTGGTTTATTATCCCCCGCCTGGTAAAGGCCATAGGCCGATGAAAAAATAAGCAGGCGATGATCGCCACTGCCTGCTCAAACGCCAAAAACTGCTCTACTCAGCGTTCGTAGTACTGAATGATCTTGAGCAGCGCATCATCCAGATCCACTTTGGGGTCGTAGCCGACGCAATGGCGAATTTTCTCCAGATCCGGAGCCCGATACACCAGGTCTTCGTAGGTCCCCCTGGGCCAGGCCTGTTCGTAGGGAACAAACTCAATCTCGGATTTGCTGTCCGTCAACTCTCTGATCTTATGGGCCAGCCCCACGATACTTATCTCGAAATGGGATCCCAGATTGAAAATCTCTCCCACCGCCTTATCACTCAAAGCCAGGGCCATCAGACCATCCAGCGCATCGTCGATATAGGTCCAACAGCGACGCTGCTCCCCGTCTCCGTGCACTCTGATCGGATGTCCTAACAAGGCCTGTTTGACAAAGGTCGGCACCACCATACCGTAGTCCCCCGTCTGCCTGGGCCCGATTACGTTGAAGGGCCGGACGATCACACAGGGGAGGCGTTTTTCGCGCCAGTAGGCCAGGGCAAACAATTCGTCCACCGCCTTGGAAGTAGAATAACTCCAGCGAATCACCGTGGTCGGTCCCAAAATTCGGTCACTGTCTTCTTTGAAAGGTACGTGGCCGTTTTTCTTCCCATAGATTTCGGAGGTGGAGGCCAGAACGACCCTTTTTTTCTTTTCGTTGGCCAGTTCGAGAACGATTTCTGTGCCACGTATATTAGTGGTTAGTGACTGGAGGGGGTTGTCGATGATGAAATCCACCCCCACGGCAGCGGCCAAGTGGTAGATTAATTCGCAATCTTCCACCAAATCGCGCATCACCTCGAGATTCAACACATCGTCGATCACACAGCTGAAATTGGCATTTGACTCCAGATGCTGCACATTGGTAATGCTACCGGTGGAAAGATTGTCGATAATGTCTACTTTATCTCCCATGCCCAGATGGCGTTCTGCCAAATGGGATCCTATGAAACCTGCCCCTCCAGTAATCAGCACTTTCATAGTTTCATTTTCCCGCTGTCTATTACTTGAGATTTTGACTCCATACTACAGGCGTTCTCACGTACTAAAGATTGTCCGTTCCCACCGGTTAGAGCGAGTTTGCAGACGGACAGTCTGCGCTGCTCGAGGATGCCGTGGTAAAACCCAATTAAACGCTCGGCGGTTCCACTTTCGGTGTAGTGCTCCAGTACGCGCCGACGGCCGGCCTCTCCCAGACGCCGACGCATATCCCCATCGCCCAGCAGCAAACGAACGGTTTCGGTAAGTGCATCGACATCTTTGAGCGGAAACAAAATGCCGCTCTCTCCATCCACGATGACTTCCCGGCAACCGCGGATATCGCTCGCCGCAATGGGCACGCCCATGGCTGCAGCCTCGAGCAGGGCTCTTGGAATCCCCTCACGGTAAGAGGGCAAAACCGCCGCATCCATGCACAGGTAAAGCTCGGGCATGTCGCGGCGCTGCTCCAGAATTATACAGCGATCGCGAATGCCATATTCGGCGCTCAACTGGTGCGGATCCAGGCGGTCTGACTGATCTTCTTCAGTGATGCCCACCACCAGGAAGCGAACCTGGGGCAAGGCCCGCGATATGCGGCTGGCCATGGCAAAAAATTCACCGAAGCCTTTCTCCCGCACTAGGCGCCCGACCATTCCCACTACTAGGTGCTGCTCTTCCAGACCCAGTTCTGCCCGCTTGCGCCGCCGTGCTTGCGGGTAGCGATCCCGGTCAAAACGGCTCTGATCGATGCCATTGCCGATCAGATGCAGTTGTTGCGGTTTTTTAAAACGACGTGAACGGGCATAGGCGTAGTCTTCGCTGCTCTGAAATAAAAGGTGATCGCACCAGTGGGCCGTCCAGCGCTCGACCCCCAGCGCCAACTGGCGATAGAGTCCAGTGCTGTTCTCGTTGAACAGAAAGCCGTGCACCGTGTGTACGAGGGCAGCACTCCGGGCCAAGCGGCCAACAAATGGCCCCAGGAGACCGCCCTTGGGATTGTGGGAATGCACGATATCGAAGCGTCCCCGGCGCAGGGCGTGATACAGCCCCCAGGCGCACCGCACATCGGTAATTGGCGCAATCTCGCGCGCAAAGGGAAGGTGAATAACCTGCAGACCACTTTCCTCGAGTTCCCGCCCATAGGCGACCCGACCGCATATAACAGATACCTCAAATCCGGCATCGCGCACCTGTGCGAGACGAGCCCTGAGGAGGAAATATGCAATCTGGTCCGATGGGACAATATGGGCGATCCGAGCTCTCATAACCGCATCTTTTTCAACTGATGGACATCAAACCTTCTAATAAAACAAGGTTTTAAATCGCTAAGTGTCAAGAAATTAGGCGCAAAAACTCCCTTCTGCAGTCTCCGCTGTACTAGTTCGGTGGCCGGCCGATAATATAGAACATCCATCTATCTGCCGACCACCGAAGTGAGCTGGCTCACAATTGTTCACAAAATCCCCACTCATCCACCCTCAGAAAAACGGCCGCTCACTCTCCTGGACAACTCCTGGAGTTCATGCCCAGGACCTCGCTCATACTGGCAAAGCTGAACTCCTGCAAAAGTTTGCGAAGACGCCCGCCAGTTCCCCTGAGATTCCAGTAATGCGTCAGACCGATCTTGCGCGGCAATTCCAGGCGCGGATGATCCGGGTCCAGTTCCCAGGGATGTATGTAAAATACAGCGGCCCTCCCGGCGGCATTGATCTTTCTTATGCTGCGGCGGGTGAAAGCATAGGGGAATAAACGAAAATAAGCACCGCCGCCAACGGGAATATTGCGCTTTAAAACGCGGTAGGTCGAAAGTGGAAATTCGATCAGACCTTCGCACACCTGATAGGTCCAGCGCGGCGCATCGGGTATGCCGTAGCGATAATTGTACACTGGAAAAACGCTGGAGTCGTAAAGGATGCCGCAATCTCGCAAGATTTCAAAGGCCCACTCCGCCTCCCGGGTAATAGAAAAAAAAGGGGCGCGGTGACCCCGAATCGGCACCCCCAAGATCCCGTTGAGGACCTCTAGCGAATGCTTTAAATCCTGGCGAAAGCCCTCTGGGCCCAATCGGTACACAAAGCGATGGCTGTATCCGTGGGTGGCGACCTCGTGACCGCGGGCGTGAATTTCCCGGATCAGGTCCGGAGCGCGCTCGGCAGCGTATCCAAGGGCGAAAAACGTAGCTTTGGCGCCGGCCTCTTCGAGTAAGTCCAGCAGGAGCCCGGTGCCTGAGTGCAGGCGGTCTTCAAAACCACTCCACTCGTCCATGTCGATTTCCAGACCCTGGTACCAGTCTTCGAGATCGACCGTAAAGGCGTTTTCTATTTTTTCAATCTGGTTCATTTTCCTTGGGTTTGCAGCAGTGCTTGCATCTGTTCCACAAGGCGCCGACTACTGATATCCAGGGCGTATTCTGCCTCGACTAGGGCGCGCCCCCGCCGTCCCATCTCCAGACGCAGAGGGGCATTCTGAATTAACGACGCCAGGCGATCTTCCCACTCCCTGGGCGTGCGGGCCCAGAACCCGACTTTGCCATCGTCTACAATCTGCCGGTTGATCCCCACTGGACTGGTTACTACGGGCAGGCCCATAGCCATGTACTGCAGCAGTTTATAACCGCCCTTGCCACGGGTCCAGGGGTCGTCGGGCATAGGCATCAACCCGATATCAAAACTTTTCAAATCCTCGACTTCGCTATCCAAACTCCAGGCCGCAAAGTCGACTTGAATCCCCTCCAGGTCCACGGCATCGGCGCCGATCACCCGAAAACGCAGCGCGGGGAAGCGCTGGGCCAGACGCGCCAGAGGTACTCGAATCAACTCCAGATAAGATACCGTGGTGGCACTGCCGATCCACCCCAACACCACCGACTCGCCATCCCCCTCCTGCACCTGTGGGCCGCAGTAGCGTTCGGTATCTATCGGTCCGGTAATAATGGACACGCCGGAACAATAGCGCCCCGCGTATTCGGCAGTGTACTCATTTTCGACCACTACCAAATCTGCCAGTTCCAGCATCGCCGGCAGCCCCCTGGCATTGCGCCGCTGTTTCCAGGCCGTCAGCCAGTTGTGTCGACGCACTTCCGTGGTGAAGATTGCATCGTCGAAATCGTAAACTACAGGATAGCGCCGCCAGCGCAACAGCCAGCGAATCGGCGCCGGGAAAATGACTTTCTGGACAAAGAGAATATCGTAGCTACTGGCCCGCAGCCAGACCTGTATCCCACAAATCAGGGTCCGCCATACTGCGCGGCCGTAGTAGATTATCTTGCGCCAGCGATTGTGCGTCGCCAGAATCTGCGAACCGGCAATTCTGCTAT
Source organism: uncultured bacterium (assembly GCA_964005845.1). Classification (GTDB taxonomy): domain Bacteria; phylum Latescibacterota; class UBA2968; order UBA8231; family UBA8231; genus CAXFTV01. Next base: position 2,988 of record CAXFTV010000761.1, on the reverse strand, counting down.
CGGATAAGACAGTCAGGGTGCTGGCCTGGATGTGGTGCCTTTTCAGGAAGGGCAGATATTGGAATACCCGCGTTCGACTGCTGGCCGCCAGGAATCCATACTGGGTTACAAAAAGTACCTTCATCGATTCCCCACTCTAACTGCCCCAGCCCCTTTCAACTGGTGCCATCATGGCCTTTCTACTGGACCGCGACCTCTTTCCCGGCCTCGCCCCCCTCCCGGCGACCAGCGATAAAATCTCCTATGCAGCCGATGACCCTATCCTGGTCTGCCGCACTCAAACCGGGGTAGAGCGGAATAGCCAGAATCCGCTGTGCTTCAGCCTCGCTAATGGGCAGACGAGTGGTATAGGGCTTGTAGAGCGGCAGCAAGTGGTTGGGATAATAGTAGACATTTGAATCAATGCCGTGCTGGTGCAGGTAGCTGTAGAGTTCATCGCGTTCCTCGACCTTGATCACCGCATTGTAACAAGCACTGGTAGCGTAATCCCTGTGGGCCAGCAGTTCGACGCCTTCTATATCTGTAAAGGCTTGGCGATAGCGCTCCAGCAGCCGGCGGCGCTCCGTATTGGCCTGCTCCAACTTACCCAGTTGCACCAGGCCCATAGCGGCGGCCAGATCGTTCATTTCGTACTTGAACCCCAGTTCCTCGACAGCGTACATCCAATCCCTCCGGGCCTCTCCAGGACGGAAGCGCTCCCAGGTAGGTTTTGAGATGCCGACCCAGCGCAATTTGCGCACCCGTTCGGCCAGGGCCGCATCGTTAGTAGCCAGAGCGCCCCCATCGCCGGTGGTAAGGTTCTTGGTGGCTTGAAAGCTGAAACAGCCTATATCTCCCATGGCTCCCAACTTTCGCTCCCGGTAGAGTCCCCCGCACCCCTGAGCGGTATCCTCGATGACCCATAGACCGTGATCGTCGGCCAGTTCGAGAATCGAATCCATATCGCAGGCATGGCCACCGTAGTGCATGACCAGAATTGCCCGCGTGGTCGGAGTAATTTTTTTTTCTATCTCGCGGGGATCGATATTCAGCGTATCCGGCTCGACATCGCAAAAGACGGGGCGGCCACCGCCGTGCAGAATGGCGTGATTGGTGGAGACGAAGGTTATTGATGTCGTGAGCACTTCCTGGCCTTCTACTTCGGCTACCAGCATGGCCAGATGCAGCGCTGCCGTGGCGGAGTTTAGCGCGACGACGTGTTCGACGCCGATGAAATTGGCAAATTGCTCTTCGAATTCAAGGGTCCTGGGGCCACGTCCGATCCAGCCCGACTCCAAAGTCTGGCGCAAGATGCGAAATTCTTCCTCGCCGAACGAGGGTTTGCAAAGGGGGATTCGTTCTCCCATGGAAATACTCCTATCGGCGTTCTCTGGAACCACTCTGCAAAGGCGCCCAGTACGCCTTCTCGGCGATGCATTTAAATAGAATCCGGCGATAAGCTCGAAGCCGTTGCCGGCCTTCCTGCCGCCGCGGTGGGCGCATCAGGAAAAGGCCGCCCCACAGCAAAAAGCGAAGGACCATCTCGACCATAGTCAGCAGACGTAGAGCGAACAATTGTCCCGAACCGAAGTGTTTATTGAAAAGGTAGAATAGACTGTGCTGGCTGATGACCAGCATTTCCCCGAGGTTCTTTCGGGTGCTCTGACCTCCCAGATGATAGACCCGGCTTTGGGGTTGATAGACAATCTCCCAACCCTTGTTGCGGATCCTCATACACCACTCGAGATCTTCGTAGAACATATAGATTTCTGGGTCCAGGGGACCGACCTGTTCGACCGTGCTTCTGCGCACCAGCAGACACGCGCCCGAAACCCACCCAACCGCCCGTATTTCACCGTGATTCCAAGTGCCTAATTTAAAGAACGGAAATAAGTTATGCAATAGTAATTTGTTGATCAGTTCACTCCATAAACTGGGTGTTACACCACAGGATAACTGCAGCGATCCATCCCCATTCAACAGCTTGGGGCCTAAAGCCCCGACACCTGGATTGGCCTCCATGAAATCCACCATAGCGCCGAGTGCACCTCTTTCAACCCGGGTATCCGAGTTGAGCAGCAGCAGATGTCTGCCAGTGGCCTCCCGCAGGGCAAAATTATGGCCCCCGACAAACCCCAGATTCTCCCGCATCGCGCAGAGTCGAACTTGGGGAAAATCGGCTGCGACCATGGCTTCACTGCCATCCCCGGAAGCGTTGTCGACGACCAGCACTTCCCAGCCGACGGCGGCGGGATCGTCGTATATAGACAACAGACAGTCCCGCAGCAAGTCTTTGGTGTTCCAGTTTACAATACTTATCGATAAGGTAGTTTCGCTCATTTAACCCACAACCCATCCAGAGTCTAGTTAATGGTACTCGCACGCAAGCTATTTCACAAGTTTTTGCCCGGTTGGCGTCCCGTCTAGCGGGCGATATATTAGAAGGGCTTGGGATTTGCTCTTAGAGATCATCTCCAAATGCGCTCAGGCCCGCGAGCATTTGGGAATAAGTCTCTTAAATAGGGGAATTACACCATGAACCTGCAGACCGAACGCAGTTGGATAGGGCCGTGCGAAAATCGATTTCTCCTGTCCATCTGCCTGCTACTGGTGCTGCTGATTGGCCTGCCCTCCCTGTTCTCGATCAAACTCATGCTGCTGGTGAGCCCCGTGCTGCTGGGCGCCTGCTTCATGCTGTTTTCGGTCCATCGCACCCTGATCGTCCTGCTGCTGGTTAACATCGTCTTACCGGTCAAAGTGCTGATGAAACTACGACTTGCCGGAGGACTGCAACTGCAGGAGGTCCTATTTCTGGCAGCGCTCGTCTTTGCGCTGATCGAGCTTATTTACAGGCGCGGCCTGAGCTTGCGGACAAGCGGCGCCGATCTGCCCGTACTGATGTTTTTCGCCGCGACTCTGCTCGCGGGCGTCGTCGGGGCAGTGCACGGCAATGATCTTGCCCTGCTCTTGCGGGAGATCCGCTTTCCGCTGTATTACATGATCTTCTTT
>CAXFTV010000760.1:0-4653 GCA_964005845.1 uncultured bacterium | reverse complement strand
GCTCCCGAGGCACCGAAGAGGACCAGGGTTTCGGTGCCGATTTCAAAGCGGGCCTGCAGGTGGAATGCGTCCAGGTGGTGATCGATGTCCACCCGCAGGCGCACGGAGTCAGGGTCGGACATGGGGCGGATCTCCCGTTTGTAATTCGGGCGATTGCGGTCGCCGGGGCTGTTCCAGGCGGCGCACCCACCACAGTCCTAGAAAACCCAGCAAGGTCAACAGTATCACCATGAAATGGACGAGGCCTTCATGGCGATTTTGCACCGCGTCGTAGATAGCCAAAGGCAGGGTCTGGGTTTGGCCGGGAAGATTGCCGGCGACCATCAAAGTGGCGCCGAATTCGCCCAGAGCCCGGGCAGCTCCAAGGACCAGTCCGGCCAGTAGACCGCGTCGCGCCAGCGGCAGAGTAATGCGCCAGAGCACCCCGACTTCGGAGGAACCCAGCGTGCGCGCGGCTTGTTCCAGAGCCGGGTCGACGCTGGCAATGGCGGCGCGCGCGGCCTGGAACATCAGCGGCAGGCCGACCACGGTGGAGGCGACGACGCAAGCTCCCCAGCTAAAGAGTGCGTTCCAACCCAGCCAGTGCACCACCGGCCCCTCTCTTCCCAGGAGGAAAAGCAGGTAGTACCCGACGACGCTGGGTGGTAGCACCAGGGGTAGGAGGATGGCGGTTTCCACCAGGGTCTGGAGGCGGAAGCGGCGCCGCGCCAGCCCCAGAGCCAGTCCCAGCCCCAGCAGAAAAATCAGTACTGTAGCAGTGGCCGTTACCTGGAGCGACAACAAAAAGGGGTGCCAGTTCATAGAGCTGCCAATCCAGTCGGCGGCAAGAAACCATACTGGTGCAGGATGGCTTGGGCCGATGGCGTCGAAACGAATTCGGCAAAGCGGTGGGCGCCCTCCGGGTGCTGGGTGCTGGCGACTACTGCCAGGGCCTGGTAGATGGGGGCATAGAGATTTTCATCGACCGGGGTCCAGCGGCCTTCGCCCTGCCGGCACAGGGACAGGGCCACGAGGGCCACGTCGACGTTGCCGCTCTCAGCATAGTAGAGGGTCTGGCGCACGTGTTGTCCTAGAATCAGCCGGGGTTGCAGTTTTTTCCATAACCCGGCGTGCTGCAGAACCTGGCGTGCGGCCACCCCGTAGGGCGCATAGTCCGGATTGGCTATGGCAATTCGTTCGATTTCGGGGTGTAGCAGATCTTCAGCTTTGTTGAGCGGATGCGGAAAATCGGTGCGGCTCCACAAGACCAGTTGGCCGCGGGCGAACAGGTTCCGGGTCGGCGCCAGGGTGAGCCCCCGTTTTTCCAGCTCTTCGATATAGCTGAGGTTGGCAGAAGCAAAGAGATCGACGGGCGCGCCCTGTTCGATCTGCCGGGCCAGCTGGCCGCTGGAGCCAAAGTTGAGCACCACCTCGATGCCGCTTTCTCGCTCAAACAGAGGGGCGAGTTCTGCAAAGGCAAAGGTGAGGTTGGCGGCCGCGGAAACGGTGAGAGTGGGCACCTGGCCAGAGTCGTCGGGGGCACAGGCGCCGATGGCCAGGATCAGGAGCGGAAAGAAGATTCTTAGGTGCGGACTCATTGCAGATAGCGTTCCCCCCAATAGGCCGTTGCCGGGAGCTCTTCGATGCGCTCCAGGCTGGTCGGTCTGGATGAACCTGGGTTGCGAGTGCAGCGAATAGGTCGAATAGATTCGGGGCAATTTTTTTTTAGGGCCATTGTCCTCACCTTTCAATCCACCGAAAGGTAGGTGATGATGTGGGCCATGTGCATGATGAACTCAGCCGTGATGTGGATGCGGTCGGCGGTGGTGGGCGCGGGGGTCCAGTATCGGGTGTTTTCCCAATACCCCTCGGGGTGCTGGTTGCCGACGAACCAGTCGCCCATGCGCGTGGTCCAGTCGCAGTAGCGCTGTTCTCGCGTGACCAGGTAGAGCAGGCCGGCACCCCAGCCCGACTTGCAGGTCTGCATGGACTGGAACTGGCACTCGTGCGTGGTCATGGAGAAGTCCTGGTAGTCTTGCGCCAGCTCCAGCCAGCGGCTTTTGCCGGTGGCCATGTGGAGTTTGGTGAGCAGGGCCGCGGCAATACCGCCGTTGAAGTGGTGCTGCCAGGGGGCGTCCTTCCTGGTCAGGTATTCGGCCTCCTCCGCCGCTGGATAGTCCCTGATCAGGCCCTTTCCAGGGCTGTAAACATGGTAGAGTTTTTCATCGGCAGCGGGTTGCAGTTCCCACATGCGGGCGAGAAATTCGCCGGCCTTTAGTGCGGCCTCGAGTTGGCCCACCAGGAGAAAGCTCATGCCTCCCTGGGCGGCGGGAAACAGTTCCTGTTCGCCGCTTGGGCCGGTGTTTGTCCGGCTGCTATAAAAGCCGCCGGATTGGGGGTCCTGCCAGGTGAGCAGGTGGCGGGTGCCGGCATAGACGAGGTCGAAGCGTTGCATCAGGGCAGCGCCGACCAGGAGACAGGCCAGTGGGTAAGAGCCATAGCGTTGCTGGAAAACGCCCTGGGGCGATACGCCTTCAAAAGCGCCCTGCGGGTTAAACATGTTCTCGTGGATCCAGTCCAGGATGCGGCCGGCAGCCCTGAGTTCACCCATGAGAGCCAGAGCCCAGGGTATGCGGTAGTAAAAGAGATGATCGCGGGTCGGGCCGATGGAGCCATCGGGATTTGCAAAACTCAGGAGCCAGTCGGTGGCTTGGCGACAGGCTCGCTGGTAGGTTCTTAGCTTTTTCTCCATGCCGGTTGTCCGTTTTGAAGAGGCCGCGAACAATACCCGATCCGGGACTTCTCTCACTCGTCCAGTTCGAGGTTCTGAAAATACTAAGGATTCAGCCTCCGACCAAGGACAAAAATCTTCTTCCGCTGCGAACCCATGCCGGTGTAGTGGGAGTCGGTAAAGGGGGCTGTGAAGCGCTGTACCGATGCATAGCCGCCCAGTTCAACGAGGAATTTTCTCCCTGCTATATGGGCGGAAAGCCCTTGCAATAATCCCCTTCTATATCTTCGGTAAGCAGGGAAAAAATAGGCTGTTGGCCATTCCTGCCGCGCATCGTCAGGGCCCCGGGGTTTTGCTAGGACCTGCCGAGTATCTGGTCCAGGACGCGGCCGGTGCGGGCGGCGGTGATGCCGGTGCTGGGACACTGGCCCTGGCCGCGCAACTGGTCGACGATGCTCTGGATCAGGGGTTGCTGGACGTGTGCGGGGGGAGGGAGGGCGATTTCTTCGGTGCCCCGGGCGGTTTCCAGGCGCAGGGGGGCATCCAGATTAAAACTGGAGAAGGTGATGGCGCCCTTGTCGCCGATCAGTTCGGTCTGCTCCCGGCGATTTGTTTCGGCTATGGTGAAGCACCAGATGCCGCTGCCCAAGACGCCGGATTCAAAGCGAAAACTGGCGCTGACAATATCTTCGGCCGGGTACAGACTGGCCTGGTTGGCAAACTGTCCCTGGGCCCTTTCGATCGGGCCCAGCAAATAGTCGAGGTAGTCGAGCTGGTGCGAGCCCAGATCGAAGAAGAGGCCGGCGCCGGACAGCTCGGGCCGGACTCGCCAGGGCAGGTCTGCCGGGTTGCGTTCCTGTTGCGAAGGCGGTTGATATAGCGAGACGGTGGCAAAACGCACCGCGCCGATGGCGCCGCTTTCGACCAGTTCCTTGACTTTCAGAAAAATGGGCAGGCGGCGGCGGTAATAGGCCACGAAAAGGGGGACGCCGGCCGCTGCGCAGGCCTCGACCATGCGCTCGCACTCCGCGTGCGAGCGGGCCATGGGTTTTTCGACGTAGACCGGCTTGCCGGCCCGGGCGGCCTTGAGGGTGTACTCCTCGTGCGATCCGGGTGGGGTGGCCACGTACACGGCATCGACGGCCGGGTCGTCGATCAATTCGTCGGCGTTGTCGTACCACCGGGGGACGTTATGGCGCCGTGCGTAGTCCGCTGCTTTGGCAGCGTTGCGACGCATTACCGCCACCAGTTCCGCCCCTTCGCACTTGTAAAAAGCCGGACCGCTCTTGAGCTCGGTGACATCGCCGCAGCCGATGATGCCCCAGCGCACCTGATTCATTTTTTTTCTCTCCTTTGTAGTTGCAGGGCGGTGCGAAATTGGCGGAGCTGAGATTTGGGAATGGTTGCGCTGGCCCTTCCGCCGATTTGTCCCAGGCCATCCAGAGCGTCCTCTTCGGCCCGACTGCGTGGACAGAATGTCGGCCGACAAAATTCTCGCCAGCTCGCGAAATTCGCAATGTGGTATTTAAAGCCCGTAAATAGCCTCTAGATTCCCCCCCAGAATGAGCGCTTCGTCCTCGGGGCTGAAGCCGATGCCGCGAATGCCTTTGACGCCATTTTCCGCCACCCCGCTCGGCGAGTTGGTGCCAAAGACGATCCGCTCGGGGCCGAGCGAGCCGTCGAGCACGATTTGCTTGATGGTAATCGGCTCGGCCGCGGCGATGAGGGTGGTGCCGAGAAAAATGCCGGGATTTTTCACCGCGGCCTGGACGGCGAGGTGGGTCCACTCGCGGTAGCCCATGTGATCCATGATGATTATTGCTTCCGGATGCCGCTGCGCCAGGGTGCCGATGTACTGCGGTGAACACCCGCTCACGGGCGAGCCCGAGTGGATCGTCGCCGGCAGCTCCAGTGCGATAGCCAGTTCCACAATCGGGTCGACG
>CAXFTV010000759.1:0-4805 GCA_964005845.1 uncultured bacterium | reverse complement strand
TCATCCACGTCCCGCCCCCTGGAAAAGAAGTAACACTAAAGGGGCAATTGCACCGGCCGGCAAAATACGAATTGCGCCCGGATGAAGGCCTCCGCCGCCTGTTGGAGATTGCCGGCGGTTTGGTGCCGGAATCTTACGCCGAGCTCGTGCAGATCGAGCGTATTATCGAATACCGGGAGCGCCTGGTTCTCGACCTCAACCTGTCCCAACTCCTCCTGTCGGACGAGGACTTTCCCCTGCAAGATGGCGACCAGATTACGATATCCAAGATCCCCGATACCTATGCGAATGCAGTTGCTATCGAAGGCTATGTAAAACGCCCGGGGATTTACCAGTTGCCCCCCGGCATGACCCTCGAGGATCTGATTTCGAAAAGCAAAGGCATTTTCCCCGAGGCCTACCTGGGAAGAGCCAATCTGGTGCGCACCCATCCAGATCTAACTAAAGAGCTCATTCCCCTCCATCTGGGCAAAGCCCTGCAGGGAGATCCAGCCCACAACCTCACCCTGGAGCCCCTTGACAAAATAACGGTTTATTCCATCCATACTTTCGGGGACGATCAATTCGTCACCATCGACGGCCTCGTGCGCCAGCCAGGCCGTTTTGCCCTGCTCGAGGGCATGTACCTGCAGGACCTCATCGTCCTGGCCGGAGGCCTGCAAGAGGCCGCCCACAAGCTCAAAGCCGAAATAGCGCGTACCGATCCCTCCACTGCAACATTCAAGCGCCCGGTACAACTATTCGAAGCCACAATCAGCGACATCTACGAAATTGGCCCGGACCGGCCCGATGACTTCGCCCTGCAAAACCGCGATGCAGTATTCATTCGGCCCAACCCCGATTTCGAGCTGCAGCAGTACGTCACCATACAAGGGCAGGTACATTTCCCGGGCAGATATGCTCTGGCATCGCGTTCGGAACGCCTGACAGACCTCATTCAGCGTGCCGGTAATTTCAAAGAAAATGCCTATTTCGAAGGTTTCAGATTCAGCCGGGGCAACCAAAGCATTGGTATAAACCTGAAAGATGCCCTGCAAAATCCGGGCGGCACCGAGGATCTCATTTTGCAAAGCGGCGACCGAATCAACATTCCGCAAAAACCCGCTACTGTCGAGGTAAAGGGGGCCGTCTACTTGCCGAGGACACTCCTATTTCGCCCCCACGAAGGCGTCGATCAATATTTGGAACGCTCGGGCGGCCTGAGCAAAAATGCGGATAGGGGAGGCACCTATTTCATTCTACCCAACGGGGAATTCCTCAGGCCACGCAAATTCCTTTTCTGGCGCCTATGGCCCAAAATGATCCCGGGGATCCAAATTATAGTACCAACCAAGGACAGCCCCTCAGGGCCTGCCAAGACTACAGACCCCCAGTCCTACGTGAAGGGCCAGCTCAAGCCTAGAAAATGATCTATGCAACTCACAGTCGAAAAAACCAGCATAGAGGGACTCGTCATCCTCGCCGGCGAAGTTTTCCGCGATTCAAGAGGCTTTTTCGCCGAAAGCTACCACAAAGAGCACTTCCGGGATCATGGCCTGGATTATGAGTTCGTGCAGGAAAACCACTCGCGCTCGTCCTACAAAGTCCTGCGGGGATTTCACTATCAGGATATGCGCGCCCCAATGGGCAAATTGGTGCGCTGTACGGCCGGAGCAATCCTGGATGTTGCAGTCGACCTGCGGCTCAACTCGCCCACCCTTGGCCAGTGGCTAGGAGTTCAGCTTTCGGCAGATAATATGAAACAATTCATGGTGCCGGTAGGTTTCGGCCACGCCTTTGTCACCTTGACGGATTTTGCCGAAGTCCAGTATAAATGCACCGGCTACTACGATCCTTCTGCCGAAGGAAATATTGCCTGGAACGATCCCTCAATCGGGGTAGAATGGCCCTTTGAAGATCCCTTATTATCCGACCGCGATAAAAAAGGCAAGAGCCTCGAAGAATATCTTGCCAGGCCCGCATTTACTTAGCAACCCTGAATTTTTAGAAATTATCAAAGCCGGACTACACGCCCGGTCCGCGCCGCTTCATAGGCGCCGCCAACGGCTTGGAGGGCCTGATAGCCATCGTCGCCATTGGCCAGGGGCTGTCGCCCCTCGGACACTGCCGCCGCAAACTCGCGCCACTCCGCTTCCCAGGAAATATCGACATCGGGAAATTCAAAGACTTCCTCCTGCGGCGCCCCCCCGCCCTTATTCCGCCTGCCAACCTTGAGAGACTCCCTTCCATAGCTGCCCCCGAGTCCCTCGACGATGAGATAGCCCGCCTCGCCAAATATCTCCAGTGAAAACAAGTTCTTCCACTGGGTCCAGCTGGCGTGCAACGAGGCTACCTGCCCCGCCTTCGTGCGCAACAATGCAAAGGCGTTATCTTCTACCCCTGTAAACGTCTCTGCCGAAAACTTTTCGGCAGCAGTTTCCCCTGCCTGTGCCCCCCACACATAAGTCTCAGTAAAACAGCTCACCTCCCCAAAATCGCCCAAAAACCAGCGGCACAGATCTATGGCATGGATGCCTTGATCCAATAGCTCTCCGCCCCCGGATTTCCGCCGATCGGCCCGCCACTCTTTATCGTATCCAGGCCGCCCGCCATGGCCGTAGCGGCAGCGGATAAAGAGGGGACCGCCAATCCCTCCCCGGTCGAACACTTCTCGTGCTTGCCTGACGGCGGCATGGTGCCGATGGTTGAATCCCACCTTGACAATCGCATTTTCCGAGGCACCTTTGATAATGGCCTCGGCTTCTTCGGCATTTCGGGCCATGGGCTTTTCTACAAGTACGTGCTTTCCCTGTGCTAAAGCCTCGGCGGCGACAACTGCCAGCCCCTCGTGCGTGGTCGCCACAATCAGGGCATCCACATCGTCCCTGGCTGTAACCTGGCGCCAATCGCCTGTCCCCTCGCATCCCAATTCACCGGCCAGAGCGCGTGCACTGGCCTCGACCACATCCGCTACGACCACCATTTCATCATCCGGAAAGCGGTTTAGCACCGCTGCCCGCCGCTGCCCAATCAGGCCACAACCAACCAACCCCACGCGCATTCTTCAACCCCCTTTTCGCTTACTCAAGTGATGTAATCTCTGTTCGCCAGATGCCCCAACATAAGCCAGAAGACCATCCCGTTGAGCGGCAAGTGGAGCGGATAACTCACCAGGCTATGGACCAGCATGACCACCACCAGTCCCAGAGCCCCCCACAGATCCAGCCGCTCGGTCTGCCCCAAGAATCCCGCTTTGGCAGCCCCCGCCAGCACCAGGACAATCAACCCCAGAAAACCCAGCAAGGCGAAGAGTCCTCCTTCCGCCCAGATGTGCAGATATTCGTTGTGGGCATAACGGGCATCGAAATAGGAACTCCATCCCTCCCGTGGAAATTTTTCCTCTGCCTGCAAGACCTGCCGCACTTCGACAAAGCGGTGCGGAAAGGAGCCGTATCCCTGCCCCAGTAAAGGTCTTTCCCGGATCATTTCCCAGCCCACCTGCCAGATCCGATAACGGTGGTTGATGGTGGCATCTCCCGCCGCACCGGCACCCACGATATTCTGCGAGCTACGCATCCGCTCCCCTACCGAAACCGGTCCCGCCGGCCCTTGTAATACCGGCCGCTCTGCAAAGAAAACCGTAATTCCCCCCAGCATAACCAAAAGAGCCGCCATCCACGCCGGACGCAGCAGCACCACGCCGCGATAGAGCTGGATAGTTAAACCCGCCAGGAGCACCAAAGCGCCGCTCAGGGCAGCCCACCAGGCGCCCCTGCTGCCGGCGATCAGCAGACCAGCATAAATCAGCCCCACCGACAGGCACCAGCCGAGTCTACTCCTCCAATCGCCGCTGCGAAAAAAAGCCGCCAGAGCAAGAGGCAGCGCGGCAGCTACATAATTGGCGAAGTAGTTGGGATTTTCGAAAACCGACACGACCCGGTCCCGGTACAAAGTCCCGGACGGCAGAAAATCGGCCTGCGCGTACTGAAACATGGCATAAGTGCTTGCCGCCCCTGCCCCCCATACCACAACCCCCGGCAAAGATCTAATTATCGAAGTCCCCGCAGCCAGCCACCAGCCGACCCCAAAAAAGAGAAAGGGCATTCCCCAGGAAAAGAGATTTGCCCAGGCGGCATGGGGCGAAAAAGGCATGGACAGGATCGAGCTGATGCCCAGAAAGGCAAGGATGCCGACCAGTTTTGCCGGCGGCAAAATGCACCTCCCAGCCTTCGGCGTGCGAACCAGGACGGCAACCCACACAACAAAAACAATCAGACAGACAAAAATATAGGCTAACTTGCGCGAGTAGAGTACAGGATGCGCCAGCAGTATTCCCCATAATCCCACCAGCAGTACCCAGCCCAGTAGTTTTTGCAGCATCTGCTTCCTTTTCAGCGCCAGATGATCGAATGGTACTGGATTTCAGCGCGCTCCACTAGCAAATTCCGGTCTATATAAGGTTTTGTCTGATGAAAATCATTCAAAAAGGAAATTTCGAGCCTCCGCCGTCCCTTTTCATGGATTTCTACCGGAAAGCTATAAGGCTGCAAGTCGCCGGAATTTACAAAGACATCGCCCAGGATATCATCGCCCAGCTTTACCCGCATCAGAGGCCACTCCTTGAGAGCAGGAGTACCGCTCGCATAGATCTTGAACTCCACTTTCCCTTTGAAGAGCATCAGGTGTTTCCAGCATTTAGTGGGATAAAACAAATTGCCACCCTCCGGGCCTTCCCAATCTTCTGCTCTGACTACTCTGACGAAATCTTCTTCCAGCGCCAGGACTTCTATAGACGCTTCAATTTTCCCCTGCCCGGCGAGTATACC
>CAXFTV010000758.1:0-20038 GCA_964005845.1 uncultured bacterium | reverse complement strand
GGTCGGCCCGGAGAAGCCGCTGAGATTTTACAATGAGCTGGAATTTTATGCCGCGCACGAGCTGAGCCTGTTCTGGAGTTACCGGAAATTAAACCCCACCTCCGATAGCCGTATCAATCCCACCGGTCGCAATCTGGTCTTTCTATATCGCTACATGATGCCCACCGTGACGGACTCTCTGGCCGATCTATCGCTGACTGTTCCCGATGGACTGCCCCGGGATCAATTCGGTCCGGCCAAGCGGCAACTCAGGGTCAACGAGTATATCGGAGCGTATCAGGAACGCATCGGCCTGCCTTTCAAAAACACCCTTTCCTTTGAAATCCTGGGGGCCTATCGCAACCTGCGGGTCAAGAATTATACCGGCGACGGCGGTTTGTTTGAAGGCGCGTTCTATTGGCCTCTGCGCTACACTCTGGGCGGCCCCAATTTTCTTAGCGGATATCCCTATTTTACCAGGCGGGGGTCCAAAGTGCTCTATGGACGGCTGGGCTATACCTTCCCGCTGATCCAGCGTTTGCGCATCAGTTTCCTCAATTTCCACTTCGTCAATCTCTATGCCGAACTCTTTGCCGAAGCCGGTGCCATGGGCAATTTCGCCAAAGCCAATTTCAAGCCATTCAGTAAAAAACACATTCTCTTTGAGGATTTCACCAGCAAGGATTTTCTCTCCGACGTAGGCGCGGAGTTACGCATGCGGCTCTTTACTTTTTACCGCATTCCCATGGGTATCTTTTTCCAGGTCGCTCATCCGCTCAACCGCAATCGCGAACTGGAGCCCCGCCTGCGGGCCTGGGAGGAAAGTCAGGCGGGACTGCCTCCAGAGCAGCGTTCCGACGAGGGCAGGCCCGAAAAAATCGATAAGTTTAGATTTTACTTTGGTCTGGGGTTTTGAAAGGTAGTCTAATGGAAGAGCTAGATCTGCGCCGTTTGGCACTGCGTTTGAAAATTATGGAAATACTCCATAAGCATCTCAGGAAGAAACGTCTGCAGGATGCACCTGATTACTGGAGGCGTTTGATCCGGGTTAATTAAACGTGATAACCATGCTCAAATTGATGCGCTTCCCACGTGGGACCAATCGCAATCGCACGCTCAAACAGAAGCCACTGAATCTGGAAGAAGAGATAGATTCCACGGAGGTGGTAGAGCGCATTTTTCGCCGTTTTTGGCGTGAGCGGATGGTGCTTGCAGGGGGCCGCGATGCCCCATTTCAAGCTGTGGGCGAGGAGGGGGATACCGCGTGCGAATAGGAACCCGAACAAAAATTCCCATCGTCGCTCTGGCCCTTGGAGGAGTGGCATGGGAGGATATTAAACTGGTTTGGCTAAGCGTAAAAAATATGCAGCCTCAAGACATGTGGCCCAGAATGCCCTTTGTCCCTTCGCCGGGCGCAGGGCGAAATTCCGCATGGGCGCTAATAGCCCGTATACTGCCATGGCTTCTCGGTGCGGTCTTGCTCTTGGGAGCCTGCGGAGAGCAGCAAGCGCAGCATAGGGATACGGCGTCGGAGGCCGGGGTCGAGCCAGGCGCAGTCGGCAAAGTGGATACGGTCGGGGTCAATAATCTGGCCGAGGGGGATACGATCCACACCGAAAGCGGCCTGACTATCATCGAAAGGACGCGGTTCTTTGGTCCCGATTCGAATAATGGGGAGGTTTTTGCCTGGGAGTTTTATGCCCAGCGGCTGGGGCCGGTAAAACTGGTCATTGTGCGCTTTGACCAGGGGCGCGAACATTTCGAATTGGTGGGCGAGAGCGAGACGGTAATTCCCAAAAAGATTGGCGTCAATCACTTTGTTCTGCGCGAGCCCATTCCGGTTGGTTTCAGGTATCTGTACGGGATTATTCAGCCGGAAGAGCCCGTAATTCCCTTTAAAAAAATCTTTAACTGGAAGACCTTTATTACCTCCAGGCCCTTTGAACGTCCGCTGATGCGACGAGATTGGTTCGCAATGTACGGGTGGCGTTATTCGGTGCGGGTGTTGTGGCGGGACGCGGGGTCTTAGCAGTTATCTCAACATGTCCTGGGCGTGTCGGCGGGCGGTGTCAGAGATGGTTTCTCCGCCCAGAAGGTGGGCAATCTCTTCGGCCCGTTCGGTTTCGTCCAAAGTGTAGACCTGGGTGATGGTGCGGCCTTGGTGCAGTCTTTTGCGCACTGAGAAGTGAAGATGTCCCCGGCTCGCAATCTGCGGCAGGTGGGTGATGACGATAGCCTGGTGCGAGGCGGACAAGTCCTGTAGCTTTTTGCCGATGGCGGCGGCAATGCGGCCCGATATACCCGCGTCGATCTCGTCGAAAACCAGCGTGGATACAGTGTCCTTTTCGGCGATTAGTTCTTTGAGTACCAGCATGATGCGGGAAATTTCTCCGCCCGAGGCTATGCGCGCCAGGGGACGCATTTGTTCGCCGGCATTGGCCGCCAGGTAAAATTCCACGGTTTCCAGGCCGCGCTCGTCCGCCTGCCATTTTGCGCCCTCGTATTCTACCAAGCCACAGGGATCTTCCACCCGGGGCAGTCTCACTTCAAAATCGGTCTGCGGCATGCCCAGGTCGCGCAGCCGTTCTCGTACTGCACGGGAAAGTGAGAGAGTAGTTAGCGCCCGGCCTCCGGACAGTTCCTGGCAAGCCTGGGTGAATTTCTGCCGACTGGTTTCCAGTTGCGCTTCGGAGCGGAGGATTTCTCCAGTCAATGCACCTGAGCGGTCTTCTTTTTGCTCCAGGTCTCTGCCCAGGTTCACGGCTTTTTCCAGACTGCCACCGTACTTCTTCTTCAGGCGGCGCAGGCTGTCCAAGCGGCTGCGAACCTGCTCGATCTCGTCGGGGTCACTTTCCAACTTTTGTTCATAATCGCGCAGACTGGCAGCCAGGTCTTCGAGGCCGTAGATCAGTTCTCCAAGGGAAGTGGCCTGTTCTGCAAGGGCTGGATCTATGGCTATAATCCGATCGAAGCGGCGGCGGGCGCGGCCCAATTGGTCGAGAATGGAGCCTTCAGCCTGGTAGAGATCTTCGTAGAGTTCGCCGGCGGCGGCGGTCAGGACTTCGACGCTTTCCAGGATTTTCAGTTTGCTTTCGAGTTGCCTTTCTTCCCGTGGGTCGGGATCAAGAGAGCGAATTTCTTCCAGCTGAAAGCGCCGTAATTCCTCTTCCTGACGCAGGGTATTGTGCTCCTGGCGCAGCCGTTGCAGGGATCGTTCAGCTTCTTTGTAGCAGCGGTAGCTTTGCTCGACTTTCCGGGCCTGGGGCAAGAGGCCGCCAAAGCCGTCGAGGTAGGCGGCGTGGAGCTCTACATCGAGTAGGGATTGGTGTTCGTGCTGGCCGTGCAGGTCCACCAGAATACTTCCGATTTCTTTTAACTTCTTAAGGGGCAGTGACAGACCATTGGCCAGCGCGCGCGAGCGGCCGCTGGCGTGGATCTCGCGTCGCAGCACTAGTTGCCCATCATCCAAAGAGGTGCCCAGAGTCTCCAAACGCTGGCATGTGGGGTCTTCGGTGGCGAATTCAAATAGGCCTTCAACCGTACAGCGCGCCGCACCACTGCGCACCAGATCGGCGCTGACCGGACCGCCCAGGATGGAATTTAAAGCTCCGAGGAGAATGGACTTGCCGGCTCCGGTTTCGCCGGTGATGATGTTGAGGTCGGGGCCGAACTCGATAGCTACTTCTTCAATAAGGGCAAAGTCCTTGATGTAGAGGCGGGCCAGCATGGGAGAGTCAAGAATCTTCCTCTGCGTCGCTCGCTTCTTCTTCGAGAAAGGCCAGATGCATATCGCCGTTTTCATCGGCGACTAGGAGCTGGACGCGTTTGCGGGTCTGATCCAGCCAGCGGGTGCAGGTGCGCGAGGCGGTGATACCTTGCTCGAAGACTTGAAGGGCTTCTTCCAGATTGAGATCTCCGGATTCTAGGCGGCCGACGCTATCTTCCAATTGCTCCAATGCTTCTTCAAAAGATGGTTCACTCATCGATGATCCCTTCCACTTTACAGAGAGCGCCTCCACGGCGGAAGCGCAACTCCACTCGTTCGCCAATTTTCAACTCTTCGCTACTGCGGACCAGGCGGCCATCCTCCTGGTGCTGGCAAGCTACGAAACCGCGTGCCAGACTGCTGAGCGGACTGAGTGCCTGCAGGCGCAGGACGCCGGTGCGATAGGCTTCTACCCGGGAGCGCAGGTCCCAGTCCAAAGCAATGGCCAGGGCATTGCGGCGCTCATCGACATATTGGCTGGTCTGTTCCAGGTGTTGTTGGAGCCTCTGGTAAAGGCGCGGCGGCCGCATGGTTTCCAGCCGCTGCTGGCAGTATTCCAGCCGCTGCTGCATGGAGGTCTGCAGCCGTTGTTGCAACTCGTCGACGCGCTCTAGCAGGGCTCCCTGTTCCCGGGCGACGATTTCGGCGGCGGCCGAGGGTGTCGGCGCCCGGTAGTCAGCCACGTAATCGGCAATTGTATAGTCGACTTCATGGCCCACTGCCGCAATGACCGGCCGTTCCGAAGTGTAAATGGCCCGGGCGACAATTTCCTCGTTGAAGGGCCACAGATCTTCCGGCGAGCCGCCGCCGCGGCCGACGATCAGGATATCGATGTTTCCCTGCTGGTTCAGGTTGGCAATGCCCCGGGCGATTTCCTCGGCTGCTCCGGTTCCCTGTACCCGGGCGGGACAGATGATTATCTGGACTCCGGGGGCGCGGCGCCCGAGAACCTGGATGATGTCGCGAATGGCCGCGCCGGTCGGTGAAGTGACCACGCCTACAGTGCGGGGATAAGGCGGCAGTGGGCGTTTGCGTTCCTGGGCAAAGAGCCCTTCGCTTTCGAGCTGGTTTTTAAGTTGCTCAAAGGCCAGGGCCATTGCGCCGCGGCCGGCTGGTTGCAACTGGGTTGCATAGAACTGGTAGCGTCCGCCGCGCTCGTATACCGAGACATGACCGTAGGCCATAACTTCGTTGCCCCGCTCCGGGGCAAAGGAGAGGTTGCGCGCTTGCCATTTGAACATGACGCAACTGAGCTGGCTAGAAGGATCTTTGAGGGTGAAATAACGGTGGCCCGACGAGTGGTGGGTAAATTCCGACACTTCTCCAATGACCCAGCACATGGGTAGGGATTCTTCCAGCAGGCCTTTGACCCGGCTGGTTATAGCGGAGATACTATAGGGACTTTCCGGGCCGGCGCTGGTGTCATCTAGAGCCTGTGCGATGGGCATTTTTTACTCCCCCTCACCGTCTCCTTGTGTAGTCTCGAATTCCACATCGATCTGCAGACGTTCGATTTTCGAAGCCCGGCCGCTGGAGGGATCGACATCGATCAGGGCACCACACAATTTGGGGTTTTTATCGGCCGGTTTGAATTTGACGTGTACCTGGGTGAGAAAACGCTGGATGGCAATCGCTTGGCGCACGCCGATCACCGAGTCGTGCGGTCCGGTCATACCGGCATCGGTAAGATACGCCGTGCCCTTGGGCAGGATGCGCTCGTCTGCGGTCTGCACGTGGGTATGGGTGCCGATTACAGCGGTAGCCACACCATCCAAATGCCAGCCCATGGCGATTTTCTCGGCCGTGGCTTCGGCGTGAAAGTCGACAAAAACAACGGGGGTTTCTTGTTTGAGACGCTTTGCTTCGGCGCGGCCCAAGCGGAAAGGGCAGTCTATACTCGGCAGGTTGGTACGCCCCTGCAGGTTGAGCACGGCCACAGGGGTGCCATCGCGCGAAGGTGCAATGGTAGATCCTCTGCCGGCGGCTGTCGGTGGATAGTTAAAAGGGCGCAGCATGTATTCCGATTTTTCCAGATAGCCGACGAAGTCCTTGCGATCCCATACGTGGTTGCCAGACGTGATTATATCGGCCCCATAGCTGTGCATTTTGCGGGCGATATTTTCAGTCATGCCAAAACCTCCGGCAGCGTTCTCGCCGTTGACAATGCAAAAATCTACCTTTTTCTGTTGTATCAGTCTGGGGATGCATTGGGCGGCGACCCGGCGGCCCGTACGTGCATAGACGTCAGCCACGAATAGTATTCTCAAAATGCCTGTCTCTCTACGGTGGGTATGTTTTTAGCGGGCATAGTTAATGGCGCGCACTTCGCGGATTACGCAAACCTTCATTTGGCCGGGTTGCTCCAGGTCTCGTTCCAGCTTATTGGCGATTTCATCGGCTACCTGGTCGGCGTAGGCATCATCGACCAGATTGCTGTCCAGCAGGACGCGAATTTCTTTGCCATTTTGCAGAGCATAGGCCTTTTGTACGCCCGGCTGTGCCATGGCGATTTCCTCTATGCTTTTCAGACGCCGGATATAATCTTCGACTTTGTCCTTCTGCGCTCCAGGCCGCTTGAGGGAAATTTGATTAGCTGCTTCCACCAGAGTGGCAATGGGCGAGCGCGAAGGCGTGTTCTGATTGTGGGTCTCGATTACTTCGATTACTTCGGCGCTCTCGCCGCTCTTGCGGACCAGAGCTGCACTCGCGCTCGCCGGGTCGCTGCCAGCATCGTAATTGATAGCTTTGCTGATGTCGTGGAGCAGACCCGCCCGGCGGGCCAGGACCATGTCGAGGCCCAGTTCTTCTGCCATCATACCGGCCAGAAACCCCACTTCTTTGCTGTGGACCAGCAAATTCTGGCCGTAGCTAGTGCGAAATCTGAGTTGCCCCAACAATTCCAGCAGAGATTCACTCAAATCGTGTATGTCCATATCGAAGGCTGCTTTTGAACCCGACTCGCGAATCAATTCTTCAATATCGTCATGCGCTTTTTCGTAGACTTCTTCTATTCGTCCCGGATGAATACGGCCGTCCTGAATGAGCTTTTCCAAAGTGTTTTTTGCCACTTCGCGGCGCAGTGGATCAAAACCGGAGAGCATGACGATACCCGGCGTGTCATCGACGATTACCTCGACTCCGGTAATCATCTCAAAGGAGCGGATGTTGCGACCTTCGCGGCCGATGATGCGGCCCTTTGTATCATCGGAGGGAATATTTACAACCGAGACCGTGCTCTCTGTTGCCAGTTCTACGGCAAAGCGTTCAATCGCCCGGGATACAATCTCTTTGGCATAGCGATTGCCATTGGCCATGGCATCGTCTTTGAGTTCTCTCACCTTGCGAGCGGCGAACTGCCGAGCACTTTCTTCCTGCTGTTCAATCAGCATTTTCCTGGCTTCGGCCTGGCTCATGTTGGCAATTGATTCAAGCAGCAGCAGCTGCTGCTGCACCAAGGCATCCATTTCGCCTTTTGCCGCTTTGATATTTTCTTCAATCTTCTCCAGGTCTTGCTCTTTTTTGGTAAGACTATGCTCTTTGCTGTCGAGGATATCGACTTTGCGATCGAGCTGGTGTTCGCGCTCCAGTAGTTTGGCCTCTGTACTGCGTAGAGAACGTCTGGAGCTTTCTATTTCTCTTTCCAGTGGATCGCTTACCCTGCGCCATTCGTCTTTGG
Source organism: uncultured bacterium (assembly GCA_964005845.1). GTDB lineage: Bacteria > Latescibacterota > UBA2968 > UBA8231 > UBA8231 > CAXFTV01. The sequence continues at coordinate 12,617 of CAXFTV010000758.1, read as the reverse complement.
CTTCCAGGACGACGGTCTTTTTTAATGCCTGTGCTTCTTCATGGGCATCGGCGATAATTTTCTGGGCCGTCGCACGGGAGTTTTTGAGTCTGCCTTGGCGGATTTTGCTGCTGACCAACCAGCCAATAAGAGAGCCGGATACCAGGGCGGCAAGTGTGAGGAATAATGCGGCCATAAGCCCCATATTTATCTCCCTTGAAAACCGTATCTCAACTCGTGCCTGAGGTAGGGGAATCCAGCTCGACGCTTTGGAAGATGCGTCCCAGTGAGTCATTCAACTTAGATGTCCGCTGGTCAATATCAGATTTTGTCGCCTGGTAGCCCGCCTGTAGCTTGAATAATTCATCTACCAGGTTTAGACCGGCCAGTACGGCAGTCTGGATTTGCGACTGGGTGTTGTGCTTCTCATGCACCTCGCGCATCTTATCGTCTATGAGTTGTGCTGCTTGCTGGACGTGTTCTGCCGTTTGATCCGGGCCGAGGGAAAAAGTAAAAGTTTTTCCATAAATATCGACGGCTACGCTGTTGGACCGGGTGTCCGACATGGGAATACTCCTTGTTATTGGGCGCGTACTAAGCGATGCTTTAGATTTCTGCCTGGTCCAATTTCGCGAGGATATTTTCGAGGCGACCTTTGACCTCTTCGCGGTTTTGCGCCTCTTCCCGGCGTTCCACCTCGAGTTGCTGCAAGCGTTCGGAGGCGCTCTTGAGTTGAGCGTTCTCCGCCTCCAGATCAGTTACACGGGTTTTCAGATCCGTATTTTCCTGGCGGAGCTGGCCCAGGACATCTACGAGGTGGGTGAGCTTTTCTTCCAATCGTTCAAAGTTGCTGTCTACGGCCATGATCTGCCTATCTTTCCTTGTTAGAGTTTGAAAAAATCACTGCAAGCGCAAATCAGCGTCGAATGCCTTTTTCAGGCTGGCCAGTACTTTATCGACAATTTTATTTGCCTGTTTGTCCTGCAGAGTCTTCTCTTTAGAGCGCAGGCGCAGGGAAAATGCCAGGCTCTTGTATCCGCGGGCTACCTGATCACCCTGGTATAAATCAAAGAGCGCTACTGACTCTATGAACTCCGGGGCAGTCCGTTTTATCTGCTCAATGAGTTCTGTCGCACTTATATCCTCGCGCACGACCACGGCCAGGTCGCGATCCATGGACGGGAATCGGGCCAGTGGTTCAAAAGTTGATGGGTGCTGATCCCACTGTTCTAATAATACCTGAAAATCCAGTTCAAAAATATATACAGAACGTTCAATATCAAAGCCTGAAAGCAGGTCCGGTGCTGCTTCGCCCAGGAAACCTACTTCGCGTCCATTGATCTGCACCCGGGCACAATGCCCCCGGCGATAGGGGTCACACTCACCCTGAACGAATTGTGGATCGGCATTTTCCAGCAAGCTTTCTAGCAAGCCCTTGAGATCGAGAAAGTCGATTTCCCGTTGGTCGGATTGCCAGTTGGAGGCGGTCCGCCGCCCTGACCACAGACCGGCCAGGTGCAAAACTTCCTCTCGTTGCTGGTCTGCTGGAGCCATTGTGAAGCACTTGCCGAGCTCAAAGATTGCCACTGTGGGGGCGCGCTGGTTGAAGTTGCGCCGTGCTACATCCAGCAGACTGGGTAGCAGCGTCGAACGCAGCACTCCCTGGACTTCGGTTGGCGGATTTTTCAAGTGGATCGCCTGAGTCTCATCGCCTTTTGCCAGAGCTAGCCATTTGTGCTCGACGATGGTATTGCTCATGACTTCGTCGAGACCCAGGCCGGCCAGGCGGTAGCGCAAGCTGTGCGCCAAAGAGGCGCTCTTTGCCTCCAGGTGTCCGAGTGGGCCTTTGAGATCCTGGCTGCCTTCGATATGGTCATAGCCGTAAATGCGCCCGACTTCTTCAATGAGATCTACTTCCCGCTGCAGGTCGGGGCGAAAACTGGGGGCGATTACCTCCAGAACCTCTGCTTGCCGGTCTATCTCGCAACCCAAGAGTTCCAGTATGCGGCCGATGGCATCCCCATCTAACTGGGTGGCAAGCAGCTCGTTGATGCGGGAGATGCGGGCCCTGATGCGCTTTTTTTGCAAAGGCTGCGGGTACAAGTCCAGGGGATCGGGGGCGATTTTTCCGCCGGTCAGTTCGGCGACAAGACGGGCAACGCGGTCGATGGCCAGAGGTGGCATCTCAAAATCGGTGCCGCGTTCAAAGCGCATGGAGGCTTCGGTTTGAAGTCCCGTCAGAGCGCAGCCACGCCGGACTCTGACGGGATTGAAATAAGCGCTCTCCAGCAAGATGTCGTTAGTCGCTGCGGTGACTTCGGAATTGCTGCCGCCCATGATACCGGCCAGAGCGACGGGTTTTTGACCATCGGCGATCACCAGTATCTCATCGTTCAGTTCGCGGTGCGTCCCGTCCAGGGTCTCCAGTTTTTCGCCGTCTTGGGCACGTCTCACTACGATGCGATTTTCCGCGAGTTTGTGCAGGTCGAAGGCATGCAGTGGTTGCCCCATTTCCAGCATGACGTAGTTAGTGGCGTCGACGATATTGTTTATCGGCCGCTGGCCAATAGTCTGCAAGCGCCGTTGCAGCCAGGCGGGTGATGGGCCGACTTTGACGCCGCGAACGATGCGGCCGACGTAGCGCGGACAATCCTCCCGCTCCTCGATCTCCAGCGCAATAGATGTTGCCGTAGCGGGTCCTTTGGCCGCCGTGTCCCGGGGTGGGGTTTTGATCCTGGTGCCGGTCAGCGCCCGAACTTCACGGGCCAGCCCGAGTAAACTCAAGCAGTCGGGGCGGTTGGGGGTTACTTCGAAATCCAGTACCACGTCCTGGAGTCCAACCTGAGCCGCAAAGGGTTGGCCGACTTCCACCTCATCGGGCAACACCAGAATGCCGGCGGCATCTGCGCCCAGAGATAATTCGATTTCCGAACAGATCATACCGCTGGATTCGACCCCGCGGATTTTGGTTTTTTTAATCCGGCTACCATCGGGTAGACTGAAGCCTGGCAAGATGACGGCGACTTTTTGTTCAGCCGCCACATTGGGGGCGCCGCAGACAATGGTATTCACAGCCGAACCGATGTCGACCTGGCAGACGGATAGACGGTCTGCATTAGGGTGTTTCCGACATTCTAGAACGCGGCCGACGACAATGCCTTTGTAGCGCTGCTCCAGATCGACCACGCCCTCGCGTTCGAGACCGGCCATGGTCAGGCGTTCGACCAGTTCGTTCCAGTCCCAGGGGAAGTCTACGTATTCTCTGAGCCAGTTGTAGGTGATTTTCATATGCTTTTTTTATTAAAGCTCGAGTGTGGGGAGATGCCGCGGCGAAAAATGGATAAAGCGCGGGTACACGGGCATTAGAATTGCCGCATAAAGCGCAAGTCGTTTTCCAGGAACAGGCGGATATCGTCGATGCCGTGGCGAATCATCGCCACTCTCTCGATCCCCATGCCAAAGGCAAAGCCTGTATGGCGTTCCGAATCGTAACCAACAGTTTCGAAAACGGCTGGATCAACCATGCCGGCACCGGCGATTTCTATCCAGCCAGTACCTTTGCATACCCTGCAGGCAGAATTTGATCCACCACAGATGGAGCAGGAAAAATCGTATTCTACACTGGGCTCGGTAAAGGGGAAGAAATGCGGCCGGAAACGGACCCGGGTGCGCTCTCCCAGGAGCTGGCGTCCCATCACCTCAATGGTACCCTTAAGGTCGGCAAACGAAACCTTTTTGTCCACGTATAGGCCTTCGATCTGGTGGAAGGCAAAGTGGTGGGTGGCATCGACGCTGTCCTTGCGATAGCAGCGGCCCAGTGAGACAATCCGAACTGGAGGCGGATTGGTCTCCATGACGCGAATTTGTACCGTGGAGGTATGGGTGCGCAGGAGGCGGCCATCAGTAAGGTAGAAGGTATCGTGCAGGTCGCGCGCCGGATGATCTGCAGGCGTATTGAGCGCGTCGAAATTGTGGTATTCATCCTCGATCTCCGGGCCCTCGGCAATACTGAATCCCATACCCTGGAAAATGGCGACGAGTTCTTCCGTCAGGCGCATCAGGGGATGGAGATTGCCAGCGAGCGGCCGTCTGCCCGGAAGGGTCACATCGATAGCGGAACTCACCTCGGCTGCTTCTTGCAGCGCGACTTGCCGCCGTTCAAGAGCTTGCTGAATGGCCTTTTGAGCAGTGCCCGAAGCCTGGCCCAGGGCGGGACGCTGTGCGGTGGGCAGGGAACCGATCTGACTCATGATTTCGCGCAGTCGGCTCTTGCGTCCCAGGTAGCGAACCCGCATCCCCTCCAGGGCTTCGGAATCGGGTGCCGAGCCTATTTCAGTCAGTGCCCTTTCGCACAGTTCCTCGATCTCTTCCAGCATAATATCTGCTTGTTAAAAAAAAGACGGAACTGCAGTCCGGGCCGCCTTTTGTAGGAAACAAAGGCCGCTCGGGCTGCAGTTCCGTCGAGCTAAGTTGCGCTTACAGGTGGGCTTTGGCCTGCTCGACCAGAGCGGAAAATGCGGCAGGGTCCCGAACGGCCAGGTCGGCCAGAATTTTGCGGTTGATCTCGATGCCGGCGCCGGCCAGTCCGTGGATCAGCTGGCTGTAGGAAAGACCGTTGAGCCGGGCTGCGGCGTTAATGCGGGCAATCCACAGGCGGCGGAAATCTCTCTTTTTATTGCGCCGATCGCGGTAGGCATAAGCCTGGGCGCGGTTGACGGCTTCTCGGGCAGTGCGGAAGAGGCGGCTTCTACCGCCCCAATAGCCCTTGGCCTGTTTGAGAACCTTTTTTTTGCGGCTCTTGGAAGCGACGCTATGTTTTGTTCTGGGCATATGGGGTACTCCTCAAAAAAATCGGCCGCAGTGCAGAGTGGCGGCCTATTTTAGGGCAAGACTCCGTTTTAGATTGGTGGAATTAGCTGGGGCAATAGTTTCGTTGCGCCTGAAGGCGCGCTTGCGTTTGGTAGACTTCTTGCCCAGAAGATGGGTGGCATGCGCATTGCGGCGCTTCAAATTGCCCGACCCTCTTTTTTTAAAACGCTTGGCAGAGGCCTTGTGAGTTCTGATTTTGGGCATGCTTACCTCTCATCGGAATAATAATTGGAAACTCAGAATATAGATTATATTAAATATGCTGTCAAGCAGCCGGGGAGAGGGGGAAAGCCATCCGGAGGCCCCCGGTCGGGTGCTGTGCCCGGCGGTAGACGTCAAGCTATTTTCTTTTCGCAAGGCACATAAAATATATATGGTTATATGAATTCGTTTCTTTCGAGGAGTTCGCGTATTTGGGGCCGTAAGAACACGTCGTCGAGCGGGAAGCGGGACAATGCCCTGCTCAACAGATGGATCCGTTCCTGCACGGATAGAGAACGATTTAGGATCAGACAGGTCTTGCCGCCGTATTTGCATAGACCTCCCCGGCCCTCCAGTGCGTCGTAGCGGAGATCTATGCCGAGATCCGCGGCCAGCCCTTCGAGGTCTTGCAGAATGATGGAGTCATCCATGGGGCCGGATAGTTCGGAGGTAAAGAGTTTCGGTTCCTGGCGACAATGCTTAATAAACTTTCTAAGTATTTCATTAAATAAGTATTTAAGGTTTTTTTAAAAAGCTGACTTTCTTACAAACGATTACTTGCGAGTTTCCATAGCGTGAAAAGCCGCTGTCAACCGAAAGAGTTTCCACAGTATTGCGCAATGGAAAAAAATAAATAAATCAGATGTTTGCGAACAGTTTTATTATTATATTTTCTGCCTCTGGCAGGAGATTTCGAAGAGGGCATTCATGGCGGAAAAGATATCGAAAAGAAAACCGTGGGTACTGGTAACCAACGACGATGGAGTGGATTCGCCGGCGCTGGTACCGTTGTTGCGAGAATTATCCGGCCTCACCGAGGTGCGGGCAGTGGTCCCGGCATCGGAGTGCAGTTGGACGTCAAAGATTGTCAGCCGATTCACGCCGCTCGAGGTAGGCAACGTACAAATCGATGGGTTCGAGATCTGGACTTTGAGTGGCTACCCGGCGGATTGCACTAATATCGGCATTCACAATCTCTTTGATACCAGACCGACACTGGTGGTTTCGGGAATCAATATCGGGACCAATGCCGGCCTGGCTTATACACTGAGTTCGGGTACTGTAGGCGCGGCTGTTGAAGGCATGCTTTGCAATGTGCCCTCGGCGGCATTTTCACTGCAGCTCAAGGCTGAGGACTACGCTCGCTGGCGTCGATGCAGGGACTTGAGTTCACGGGAAGATCTATGGGAAGGTCCCGCTGCAGTGACGCGCGAGATCGCGGCAGAATTGCTCGCTGGTGGATTGCCACAGGGGGCTTCGTTGCTGTCGGTAAATATGCCGCCGGATACAACGAGACAGACGCCAAGATGTCTTACCCGAGTGGCCGATACCCGATACGGGGCAGTCTTTTCGCGCTCGACTCCTGCCGGCCGTTTCGAGCATAAGTTTTCCGGCTTGCTGCCTGCGGCAAAGGATGGGCATGGGGACATGGCCGCACTAGAGCGCGGAGAAGTGGCGATAACCCCAATCCGCTTTTCTCTGGATGTAGAACCTGTAGAAGCGGATCGCCGGCGTTTCGAGCGGAACTGTTGAGAAAGGCAGGTTGAAATTTGTCCTGGTCCCTATTCCAGGCAATTCAGGATGGATTCCAGCGCCGTCTCCGGCTGATGAGTGGCGTCCTGCTGGCATTGCTGCCTCAGGTCGCAGGAGCAGTTGAGGAAGCAAGGGACGATTCACTCGAGAAAAAGGCGCAGGGACGCATTTCTGGCGCCCTTGCCAGAGCGAACCCGCTGGCGGCCAGCGGGCAGACTATGGATGTCGTGCGCTGGATGTCCAAGCGTCGGCAGTTCGTCCTGAGAGGGGTGCCCTATGGGTTTACCGGGCTACCGGTAGTCTACTTCAGCCCCAGTAGGGGATGGATCTACGGCATTCGCGTGCACTGGGTGGATTACAGCCAGGGCTATAGGCCCTATCGCTACAAGATGACGTCCTATATCCTCAAGTCCACCAAGGGCAACTTTAACTTTACCTACAAAATTAAAGTGCCTTATAGTCCGTACACAGGTTTCGGCCTGCGACTACTCCTCAGGGCAGAAAAAGATATCGACACTCGTTACTACGGTCTGGGCAACGACAAGATAATCGACAAGTCCAAGGACGGGGATTACTATCTTTACATCCTGAAAAGACCCCGATTCATCGTCAGCTTGTTGCGCGAAATGCACGGTCCCATATCTGCATCAGCAGGTATAGGCTTAGAGTGGACCGACATTGATAAACGCGGCGAAAGTGCATTTTATGATGATGAGGGGACTCCGGACGGAGTCACGGACGGGGGCACTGGTTTTTTCATCCTGACGCTCGAGTGGGATAGCCGCGACGACGATACCGTGGTTAGGCGAGGGGTCTTTCACGAGTGGTCTTATGAAAATTCGAGCAATTCTCTGATAGGGATGTTTTTCGAAAAAATAGATTTCAAACGCTACACCTTCACCGATTCTCGCTATTACTCGCTCACGAAACGTCTACTGCTGGCGCATCGAATGGTCTTTGAAGCCCTCACGGGGTCTGTGCCACTTTACGCCTATGGAGAAATTGGCGGGAGTCAGAGGATTAAGGGGTTGGGGGGGAGCGATAGTCTGCGCGGTTTCGACAAACAGCGGTTTACCGACAATATCCGTTTTTTTTCCAATACGGAAATGCGCTACCAACTGCACGAAATGCGGCTGTTCAAGCAGTACCTCGAGTGGTATGGAGTCGGCTTTGTAGATTCGGGAAGAGTCTGGTCGACCCTCGATGAGGTGAGCCCTGGAGGTATGCACTGGACTGTGGGGGTGGGGTCGCGGCTGATATGGAATTCCGATTTCGTCATCCGCACGGATGTCGGCTTTTCCGAGGAGCGCAAATATGTGGCTCTGAAATACCGAAAACTATTTTAGCTCAGGCCCTTTTGGATGCGGCTGCGGACGACTGTTCAGCGGCGGCGCCTCCCGTGCTGTTTGGCGCCAGCAGGGCAATGAGGCGGGCGAGGGTGGCGGCGAGTTCATCGCGCGATACGATGGCGTCGATAAAACCGTGTTTGAGCACGGTTTCGGCTAGCTGAAACCCCTCGGGCAGTTCATCGGTACCGAGAAACTGTTTGATTACGGATTGACCGGCAAAGCCGATGCGCGCACCAGGTTCGGCCAGGATGACGTCGCCGAGCATGCCGAAACTGGCTGTGACGCCGCCATAGGTAGGGTCGGTCAGGACGGCGATATAAAGTAATCCGGCGCGCCCCAATCGGTGTAGTTTGGCACTGACTTTGGCCATCTGCATCAGCGAAAAAGCACTTTCCTGCATGCGGGCCCCGCCCGACTGACAGATCAGAATCAGAGATAGCTGCTCGGCTAAAGCGCGATCGATCAGGCGGCTGATTTTTTCTCCCGTGGCTCCTCCGAGGCTGCCCATGATGAAGCGGGAGTCCATGATCCCAAGAGCCACCGGGTGGCCACCAATTCGACAGGTTCCGGTGTGGACGGCCTCGTTCATGCCACTTTCTTTGCGGCTGGTTTTGATGCGCTCCGAATACCGCTTGTGGTCTTTGAATCCGAGCGGATCGGCCGTGGTCAGGTCGTGATCCAGTTCGACAAAGCTACCATCGTCCACGAGCAGTTTGATATATTCTTCATGTCCAATGAGAAAGTGGTAGTGGCATTCGGGGCAGATCCAGTGATTGCGCTCCAGGGCGTTCTGGTAAATGGTTTGGCTGCACTTTTTGCACTGGGTCCAGATGCCTTCGGGAACCTCGCGCTTGATCCGGGTTTTGAGTCCGGATTTCATTCTTTCGAACCAGTTCATAAGGGCTGTTTCCGTTTAAATAATGCCACGCCGCCGCAGACCGGCAAAGGTCAGGCCGGCTGTAAGTGCTATGCCGATAGAAGCCAGGAGGGCAGGGCTCAATTTTTTTCTAGATGGTGCGGGAAGTGGCTGTTCCCGTGGTGCTGGACCGCCGATGACTTCGATGAGGCAATCGGCAAACTCGGTGGAATCGGGTATCTGTGGCGGGGCCATGGCCGCGTTGGCGAGTTCTGAGGCTTTTGTGTAGGCCTCCCTTTTTTCTTTGAATGAAGCATCAAAAACCAGGTGCTCGTCGAGGGCGGTCGCCTCCAGTTCCTCCAATTCCCCATCGATATAGGTGGAAAGTTTAATTTCGGCGCTTTTTTTACTCCAGGGAAGTACTGGCATGAAAATCCTCCGCAAATTTTTATAGCAGATCGCGCTTTTCGAGTTTCTGCAAAAGTTTTTTGCGCGCCGCGTGTATGCGCGAGCCTACAGTCCCTAGCGGAATGTGCAGGATGTGGGAAATTTCTTCATAAGAAAGTTCGTCCAGGCTATTGAGAATGAGAACTTCTCTCAAGGTATCGGGCAGTTCGTCTATGAGCTTGAGGAGGAACTGCCGGGTCTCTTGCGAAATGCACAGAGATTCGGGCGTCTGCGAAGCCGAAGATGTGGCTTCGGTAGCTGTGTCCAGTACTTCTTCGGCCACTTTGTGATGCAGGCCCAACCGATGCCAGGCGCTGCGCGAGCGGTTGCGGCGTCGATTCAGACTGAGTCGCAGGACGATGCGCAGAATCCAGGTTTTGAGCGAAGCCTCGCCGCGGAAGCCGTCCAGGGCCTGGTAGACCTTGACGAAGGCATCCTGGATCACTTCTTCGGCATCCTGCTGATCGTTAAGAGTTTTATAGGCTAAGCTATAGGCCAGAGCGTGGTAATCGAGCACGAGAGAACGGAAGGCCGTGGCATCGCCGGCGACGATGTCGCGAACGCGCTCGCTTTCTGCCGCATTGTATAGCTTTATCGACCTGGCCATCGCTATCTAAGACACCGATTCACGCTGGTTTATTTGTTGTTGGCAAAAAAATATTATTAGCAAAAAAATAATTTTCTCAATGCTTCAGAAAATCGGGATGCATAGACAGATTTGTCAAGAGCCGCAGCGGAGCTGGCAGATGCCGATCGGCACTGTGGTTCTCTGCCTTCTGCTCGGTAGTGCAGCTAGGGGATTCACCGATCCGAGGACTCTTCAGGTAGAGTCCGGTCGGCTGCAGCAGCACGTTCGCACACTGGCTGAGGTGGGTTCCAGGGTAACGGGTTACCCCGGTGCCCAAGCGGCGGCCGATTACGTTGAAAAACAACTCGAGGAATACGGGGTCGAGGAAATTTACCGGCGTCCATTTCGGGTGCCGGTGCCGCTGGATCGAGGTGCTGGTCTGGTGCTACTGGAGAGCGGGCGCGAACTGGAACTTCATCACATGTGGCCCAATCTCGTGCGCACTTCGACCTTGCCGCGGGAGGGCATTGAGGCCGCTCTAGTGTACGGGGGGCGAGCAGAATGGGAAGAGGTGGACGGTCTGGAATTGCAGGGTAGTATCGTGGTCCTGGAATACAATTGCGGCATGGATTGGATCAAGGTCTTCGACCTGGGGGCTGCTGCGGTGATCTTTCTGGCTCCGCAACAAACCCACCGCAAAGAAGGGGAGCACAAATTCCTGTCCACGCCGGCCGATCTGCCTCGCTTCTACGCCCCCGAGCGGACGGGCGAGATTCTACGGCGGGAATTGGACCGCCAAGAGGGCGGATTTGAGGTCCGACTGTGGGGGCAAATGGACTGGGAGACGCCCCGGGCCGAGACCCTGGTGGGCATCATCCCAGGTGCAGAGGGGCAACTAAGTGGTCAGGCCGTACTGGTAGGTGCCTATTACGATGCTATTTCCCCGGTTCCGCTCAGGGCGCCCGGGGCGGAGCAGGCCTGTGGTCTGGCCGTGTGGCTGGAGCTGGCTCGCCTCCTGGCAGCGGATAAGCCGGCGCGCACCGTGGTGCTGGTGGCTACTGCCGGTCATTTTCAGGGCATGGCCGGGATGCGAGACCTGGTAGCCGGTTGGCGGCAAAGAGATCCCATCCGGCCGCCGCAAGAGGTCGAGCGCCGCTTGCGGGATTTTGAGATTGCCTACTATCTGGGATTGGATCTGAGTTCGCAGACGGACCGGCTGTGCCTGGTGCGAGCCGGAAGTCCCTATCGGGTGCGCACCATCGAGCCGCCGATCTACGAGCAAATAATACGCTTTACTGAGGCATACGAGACCGATTTCCTCGATGGGCGCATGATTCTGGGAGGAGAATTGAATCCGCGCCGCCAGCGCCGCCAGGTGGGGCGATTACCCGAGCGCATCCCGGTCGAGGGGGCCGTGGTGAATCTGGCTGGATATCTGGGAATGACTCTGGTGAGTGCCGGCGATGAACGCAGCGCTTTTGATTCGCCACTGGATCTGCCCGCGTTGGTAAATATCCAGAATTTGGCTGTCCAGGGACGCTTTATCAGCAGTTTGCTGAAGGCGTTGCTGGAAGATCCCGACGCCGATCCACAAATCGAAGAGCGCAAGGATTCCTTTGGGGTCCTGCGTGGTCAGGTGCTCTCCTGGGGCAAGCAGAGTTACGCCCCGGACCAGCCGGTAAAAAATGCCCTGGTACGGGCGCGCAGTCTGCACAAGACCATGATGGGGGTGCGCCCGGACCTCATGACTTTATCCGACAGTAGCGGGCATTTCGTTCTGGAGGGACTGGAGGCCCGAACTCTGTACCTGCAGCCGGCACAGATGGAAGTTTATGGACTCGACCCGGGAAGTGGGGCCGTAGAATTCGCCGTCGACAGAGGTCCTTATAGCGCCCAGCAGTATCCGGCGCAAATCCTTATGGACCGCCTGGACGAGGAGATTGTCCTGGTGGGCTTTTTCTGCCGCAGCATCACCCTGTTCGATCTATTTGATCCGCGTTATTTACTCACTCTGGACCACCTGCAATTGCTGGACGCAGGGCGGGAAGCAGCACTGCCGAATTATGGTTTCAGTCTGCCGCCTTCGCCGCGTGAGGCCCGGCGCTATCACACCTATTACAGTACCGTTGGTGCAGATGTGGAAAAGGTGGCTGTGGCTCTGGTCCCGGCCGGGACCGCCGTAAAACTCACCATGACTACGGGACGCTACGGCCTGGGAAGGCGCCTGCTTCTACTCAACAGCTCGGCGGCGAAACCTCAGGGTGCGGGTTTTGCAGCGACGAGTTTTCCTCGCATTGGACGCGGCGCCTGGCAAATTGCCCACGATACCGTTCTGCTCAACGCGGCCCGCTTGCAAGATCTGGAAACCCATGGCGTGCACAGCGGCTTATTACGCCGTCTGCACCACAGGGCGGAAGGTCTGCTGCAGGAAGCAGAGGCGGCCCTGGAAGCCAGGCGCTATAGCGCCTTTGTGGATCTGAGTCGGCAAGCCTGGGGAGTTGCAGCGCGCACTTATGGGGCTATTCAGAACCTGTCGGTGGATGTCGTTAACGGGGTTTTGTTCTTTCTGATTATTCTGCTACCTTTTGCCTATTTCGGCGAACGCCTGTGCTTTGGCAGCGCCGATGTGCGGCGTCAGGTCGCCGGCGTAGCCCTGGTATTTGCCGCCGGTTTTCTGTCACTGCGCTATGTGCACCCAGCTTTTGAGTTGAGCATTTACCCATCGCTCGTCCTGCTGGGTTTTCTGATCCTGGCACTGAGTCTGGTGGTAATCGCCCTGGGCTTGAGCCGACTTCAGGTCCAACTCCATGCTGCG
>CAXFTV010000757.1:0-10430 GCA_964005845.1 uncultured bacterium | reverse complement strand
TGGTCGGTCCGGGTCAGAATGTGGTGTCTGCATCTTCTCTGGGGGACAACGTGATCTCGGTATTCGGATTCGAGGCAGGGTATTTCACTGCTGCGACTCTGGAGCCGGGCCAGGGCTATTGGACCAACCTGAGCACTGCCGGGACGCTGGATCTGAGCGGTGCCCCCGACTCCAAACAGCTGGCAGGCCTGCCGAAAGAAGAGATGCCTGCGCATGCGGTGCTCTGGGCGGAGTCGGAGGGGCGCCAACGGATGCTTCATCTGGGGGTAGAGGCCAGGCAGGTAAAGGCCCTGCCGCCGCTGCCGCCGGCGGGCCTCTTCGATGTGCGCGTCGAGGTGGGGGGCATGGGCGCCTGGCAGGTGCCGCGCTCCTCCGAGCGGCGGGATTACCGCCTGCAGTTGCAGGGAGGAACGATGCAATTAGGCTGGCGGATTCCCCAGCAAGAGCGCGGTTTGTGGCAACTGGTGGTAAACGAAAAGGTGCTCGACCTGGAAGCTGAGGGGATGCTGGCGCTGGAAGCGGGAGTGGACGAGGTGTTCGTGCGCCAGCGGGTTGGCCAGGCCTTGCCCGGGGTATATGCGCTGGGCCAGAATTTCCCCAATCCCTTCAATCCGGCCACGACGATTGGGTATAGTTTGCCGCAGGCCGAATCGGTTAGTCTGAAGGTCTACGATATGGCCGGGCAGATGGTGCGGCACCTGGTTGACCAGCACCAGGTTGCGGGTAGCCACCAGGTGGTATGGGACGGGCTGGACAAAGCGGGCGCGCCGACGGCCAATGGGGTTTATATCTATGAATTGAGAGCCGGCGAATTCCGCGCCCTGCGGAAAATGCTGCTGCTGAAATAGGCGCTGCCGGTTACATCATGGAAGGCCATGCGGAATAAATTTGCCACCCATATACAGGTCGATTATCGACAAGTTGATCGCTTTGTAAAGGAAAAGTGGAGCGGCTTATGGGTGGCAAATTTATTCTAAGATGTTTCTCTTCTTGTTTTTCTGTTTGGCTTGGGATAACCGTTTTTGTCCTCCCTTATATATTTTCCCCTTTTACTATAGATCCTGTATTAACGCTTCGGTTCTTTCTTTTAGCGATACTCCTTTTCTGCTTGACGCTATACTTTTTAAATAAAGTATCCGATTTTTCTGAAATCTGTAGGGCGCTTGCAAAACAATCTATATTCCCTGTTTTGCTCTTTTTTTTCCTCTTCTCCACACTTTCTTTGTTTAAAGCGACAAATATTTCAGAAGGTATTTTTGAGCTCCTGAAGATAAGTTTGTGGATAGTATTTTTATTTTTTTCAACCATTCTGTTAGCCAAAAACAAAAAAGGGGTAACCCATTTAACGAAGGCGGTAATTTTTGGTGCCCTACTTCATTCTATAATTGGCCTAGCTCAAGTCTACTATACTTCATTGAATGCGCATCCTGGAAATTTCGCTATCCAATCTACTATGGCGAACAAAAATCTTTTTGCATCTGCTTTGTTTCTAACCCTCCCTTTTCTCTTTTATGGATTTATTACCTTTTCTGGACCGTGGCGTTTGCTCAACATCTTTTCGTTCGGGCTCGCTGTCTATATGATAAATCTAACTCAAACGCGAGCCGTTTGGTTCGCTATGATTATTTCGACGGGCATCCTGGGCATCCTTTGTTTCTTCTACTCCACCCGATATTTCAACAGGCAAATAAAACCGGTTTATTTTGCTAGGGCTATTCATGGAATTATCCTGATTATTGTTGTCTCTTTAGTGGCAATTGTATCTAACGACTCAAGCTTAGAAGAAGCGTTATTTCGACCTAATGAGCCTATTTCCTCAATTGAGGAACGGCTCAAGTTGTGGACGAAAACGTTAAACCTGATATCTGAAAATCCTCTTTTGGGGGTGGGTATTGGAAACTGGAAAATAATCATACCAAGCTATGGCACCACTGGGCTCAGATCTGAACAGGGTGAAGTCCATTTCCAGCGCCCTCACAATGACTTCCTTTGGGTTTTGGCGGAGACTGGTATTATAAGTTTGCTATTATACACAGGTTTTTTCGTCATTATTGCTATTTATGCAAAGGCGACACTAACCGATCCGTCTGCCTCTGATGAAGTTAAGATTTTTTCCATTCTTACGATATTTTGCCTCATCGGTTACTTGGTCGTCGCATTCTTTAGTTATCCTAAAGAGAGGATTATTCATTCTGTCTATTTATCACTTGTGCTGGCTAGCTTTCTGTCTTGCCACCACACCTTAGTGGCTGAGAAAATTAGACGCCCTCTAGCAAAGGGGTATTCATATTTTACTCTTTCCTCTGTTTTGATAGTGACTATGGTCTCGATTGTCGTCGGATACGAAAGGATAAATGCCGAAATTCACACTAAGAAAGCCTTAGTGGCCCGGAACCAAAATAATTGGCCAGTTGTTATCAAGGAGATCGAGAGTGCTGAATCCTTTTTTTCAAATATTGATCCCATGTCAACCCCCCTGTCGTGGTATAAAGGCGTGGCGCTGTTCTCACAAAATGATACTAAAGGAGCGTTGGTCCAATTTGCCAGAGCGCACCTCATACATCCATACCACCTTCATGTACTCAACAACATCGGCACTTGTTATGAAGTTTTAGGAAATCGCGATAAGGCACTGAATTTCTATAAAAAGGCTTTGTCCATATCACCTAATTTTGAGGAAGCTCTAATCAACATGAGTGTCGTATACTACAATATGGGCGATTACAAAAAAGCACTTGCGGCTCTGGAACAGTGCCCTAAGGACAGTTCAAATCCTAAACTACCCGAATACTTGGAAATTGTAAATAAAAAGCTCAACGCTCTCAGGTATGAAGAGAAATAATTGTATAAAAAAGTGCTTTGAGTGCTGGTCTTTGCAAGGATGAAACAATTTTCCAGTTTCAGAGACCCGATGGCGGGATTACCCGCCTTCGCCCTGCGGAAAATGCTGCTGCTGAAGTAGGCGTCCAGTCCTTCGTCTGGAAACAGGGGGGCTCGTCGCTCTGCGCCCCGGCCATTTGCAATGGTAGCCCTCCTGTTCCAGTTGCAGGACCGGTTCTCTCTGTACCTCCTTGTCAGCGGCCGGGCAAGCTATCGTTCTGGCCGGTGCGGTTTTCTGCCCTCCTCGGACAAGCTGGCCCCTTGTAGCGAAAATTCGTATATTCTATTGTGTTAGGGGGGAACCTGAAAATGGAGCACACCCAGGTACATTGCCGGTCCTACATGGTCGTCTTGCAAGAGGGTAGCAATAGCCGCTCCCGCTTTGTCATCTGCGAGGTTGCGCGCACGAAGCTCGAGATCAAGCGCTTTTGCGTCTGGGCCTACTGCGGCTACCCGCACGAGATCGAGGATATCAGCAACAGCTTGAATGAGAGCGTGCGCCAGGAGTTGCGCCGCCATACGATGCAACTGATGTCGGATGAAAATCTGTGGGATGCCGCAGAAGATCAAAGCGAAAATTCGCCGGGCGATGGTTTGGGTGTTTAGGACGAGCCGGGCAGTTAGAGGGCGGGAACTTTATAGCCCCTGGCGTTGTCTAAGTTACACCCAGCGCGACTGCGATTCCCCCATTTATTTATCAACCCAGTAGAAAAACTGGAGCTAATGAGGAAAGAACCTATGAAACCGATAGCTGCATTGATCATGGCCCTCCTGATAGGTATGACGGCTGCATCCACGTCCACGGCTGAATCCCGCGATGGCAAAGGCCACAAGGGCGGTTTCTGGGCCAAACTCGAACTCACGGCAGAACAGCAGGAGCAGATCAAGCAGTTGCGCGAGCGCATGAGGGCGCACAAAGAAGAGTTCAAGGAGCGCGGAGAGCGGCCCTCCAAAGAAGAGATGGAGGCTTTGAAGCTCGAGTACGAGCAGGCGCTGGCCGATATTCTGACGCCGGAGCAGCAGGCCCGGCTCGAAGAGATGAAGGCCCCCGGCAAGGGACGCGCTCCGGGTGGCGGCAAGGGGCGCGGTCATCGCAGAGGCCATCCCATCATGCATGCGCTTAAAAAGCTGGATCTGAGCGATGCTCAAAGGGAGAGTATCAAAGCGCTGTTTGAGGGCAGCAAAGCCGATATGGAGCAGCGCAAGGCCACGGGCGAGCGTCCCACCAGAGAAGAAATGCGGGCCCAGCGCGAGGAAATGAAAGCGGCGCTGGCCGCGATTCTGACGCCGGAGCAGCAGGCCCGGCTCGAAGAGATGAAGGCCTCCGGCAAGGGGCGCGGTCCGGGCGGCAAGGGGCGCGGTCATCGCAGAGGCCCCCCCATCATGCATGCGCTCAAAAAGCTGAATCTGAGCGATGCTCAGTGGGCCAGCATCAAAGAGCTGTTCGCGGCCCGCAAAGCCGATATGGAGCAGCGCAAGGCCGCGGGCGAGCGTCCCACCAGAGAAGAAATGGAGGCCCAGGGCGCGCAAATGAAAGATGCGATTGCCGCGATCCTGACGCCGGAGCAGCAGCAGCAGCTCGAGGATCTGCGCGCCGCCCGTGGAGAGGGTGGGGAAGTGGACGCCGAGCTGCGGACGATCGAGAATGCCCTTTATTTTGATGCGGTGCCGCCGACTGTAACCGAGTCAAAGAGCTGGGGCCAGATTAAGGCAGAGAGCGAGCAGGACTGAGCACCGCAGGGAAAATTCAGCAGGACTGGGAGCCGGGCACAGCAGTGCCCGGCTTTTTTTTGTGGGATCTGGAGGCGCATTTACCAGCGCGGATGGAGCGCCCATCTCAAATATTGGCGGTTGGTCAGGACCGAGCAAGGGTTTTGGAAAAAACATATTGACATATCGTTATAATACGATATATTTATTGGCGGAGTGAATGATGGCTGCACCCAAAGAAATGAAAAAAGACAAATTGACCAGCCTCGAAGCCCTGGGGCGAGCCGCTGAATGCCTGCGGACTTTGGCGCACCCCATGCGCTTGCGCATGGTGCAAATGCTCTTGAGAGACCGCTATACAGTGGGGGAACTCGCCGAAGCCTGCGGCATTGCCAGCCATATGGCTTCCGAGCATTTGCGGCTCATGCAGCACTGCCAGCTACTGACGAGCCAGCGGCAAGGACGGAAAGTTTTCTATGCTGTAGCCGAGCCGCATCTGCAGGACATCATGAAATGTGTCGAGGCGCGTTTCGATCAGGGGAATTTTTAAAAACCTCAATATATCGTATTATCTCGATTATTAAATATATAAATTACAACTAAAACCAGATGCAAAATAGAAAGGAGATATTTATCATGGCCATTCACAGTATACCATCGATTTCCGTCCGCGAACTTGCGCAGCGATCCCATGGGGAAAATAGCCTCGATGTAGTTGATGTCCGCACTGCTGGCGAGTTTGCCACAGTCCACACGCCCCTGGCAGAAAACGTGCCACTGGATCGGCTCGATCCGCATCTCGTTATGCAAAACCGCCGGGGTGCCAGTGGTCAACCCCTTTATTTGATCTGCCGTTCAGGCGGGCGGTCGCAAAAGGCATGCGAGATATTTATGGAGGCCGGCTACGAGAATATTGTCAGTGTGGAAGGCGGGATGCTGGCCTGGGAAAAAGCAGATCTTCCCCTTGTTCGGAGTCCTGGTAAAACCATCTCTCTGGAAGGGCAGGTGCGCATCGGAGCAGGGGCCCTTGTTCTTGCCGGCAGCGTGCTGGCCTGGTTTTTGAATCCAGCCTATATCGGCTTATCTGTTTTTGTCGGCGCCGGTCTTGTATATGCTGGTCTTACAGGCAGTTGCGCCATGGGAGTGCTGCTGAGTAGAATGCCATGGAACAGGCGTGGAAATACGTGTTGAGAGCTTTGCCTAAAGACGATGTTGAGGTAGATAAACTGCAGCCAAACGCAACTTAAAGTGAAGTGAAAGGATGATCGCCATGCTATTTGAACGTTTTGAAGTTCCCGGTCTGTCCCATTATTCCTATGCCGTGGGATGTCCGGGGGTCGGAAAGGTCGCCATAGTCGATCCGCAGAGGGACGTTGATATCTATCTGGACTTTGCCCGGGCTCAGGGCGTCGAGATCGCCTATATACTGGAGACGCACATCCATGCCGATTACGCCTCTGGGGCAAGGGAACTGGCCCAATACACCGGGGCGGAGCTCATGGTTTCAGGTTACGATAAAGGTGAGCTCTTTGAAGTCGCCTTTCGGCATCGGGATCTATTCGAGGGGAATACTGTCGAATTGGGTGCGGTGCGAATTGAAGCGCTCCACACGCCCGGACACACGCCCGAACACCTGTCCTTCTTAGTCTACGACGGCTCCCGCTCTAGAGAAATTCCAATGCTCATGCTCACCGGCGATTTTCTGTTTGTCGGGTCCCTGGGGCGGCCCGATCTGCTCGGTGAGGAGGCCAAGCGGGGGCTGGCGCATGAGTTGTATAAAAGCGCACGGGAAAAAATCGCCGGTCTGCCCGACGGCCTGGAGATCCATCCGGCCCACGGCGCCGGTTCTATGTGCGGTTCCGGCATGAGCGGCCGGTCCTATTCGACCCTGGGCTTCGAGCGCATTGCAAATCCCTATTTGGCGCCGTTGACAGAAGCCGCGTTTGTGGAGCGTATCCTCGAATCAGTGCCTCCATTTCCCGAATACTACAAGCGCATGAAGCTCATCAATTCGATAGGGGGGCTGGTTTTTCCCCAGCTGCCCACCCCCCGCGGCATCGATGCAGAAACCTTCCGCAGCCTCAGCGAAGCAGGTCATATTGTCCTCGATGTCCGCGATCAACATGCCTACGGGACGGGCCATATTGGCGGTTCTTTTGCCATTGGCGCGGGGCAGGACCTGTCTACCTGGGCGTCGTGGGTGGTCCCCTACGATGTGCCGCTTTTATTGGTCGGGCCCGATGCCGCCGAGGTAGATGCGGTCGTGCGTTCCCTGGTCCGGGTTGGCCTGGATGATATCAGAGGGTACTTGCAGGGGGGGATTGCAGCCTGGGAAAAGGCCGGCTTCGATTTGACCCAAACCACTACCTTAGCTCCGGAACAGGTGTATGAACTCCTTGCCAAAGACCCTTCCGTACAAATTCTCGATGTGCGCTCCGAAGGGGAATGGGATGCCGGGCATCTGTCCGAAGCCCTTCACATCATGGGGGGCGAATTGACCGAGCGCCTGGACGAATTAGAGGGCCAGGAGAAAGCTATTGCGTGTATGTGCGGCACCGGCTACCGATCGACGGTGGCCTGCAGCATCCTGGAACGGGCCGGCTTGACCAGGCTCATCAATATTGCCGGTGGCATGCGGGCCTGGGAAGCGGCTGGTTTGCCTCTGGAGCAGAGCCGGCAGGGCACTGCCGAAAGTGCTCTCAACTAAACAAAGGATTGATCTGTGCAAGTTTTTTTGCCCCTGGCTTTCGGCGTTCTCATCGGATTTTCTTTGGGTCTGACCGGCGGTGGCGGATCTATTTTGGCCATGCCCTTGTTGGTGTACGGTCTGGGTTTGCCGCCGCACCAGGCCGTGGGGATTTCCCTGGGTGCGGTAGGTGTCACGGCGGCTATCGGGGTTTTCCAGCGTCTGCGCAAGCGCGAAGTGGAGATCCGTATCGGGTTGATTTTTGCCGCTGCCGGCATGCTGGGTGCACCTGTGGGCACCCGGCTGGGGCAAGATATTCCAGCTCCGGTTTTGTTGGTTTTATTTGCCCTGCTGATGGTCCTGGTAGCTGCCCGCATGTGGTTCAAAGCGAGCAAAAATCCGGAAGAAACCAGGGTGGTAAGGGCCGGGGGAGAAACGCGGCCGACAGCCAAAGGGCCCGCCTGTCGGCACGATCCTGGCGGCACACTTAAAATGACGGCCCGATGTACGGCAATTATGACAATGGTTGGTTTTATTACCGGGATCTTATCTGGTTTGTTCGGGGTGGGGGGTGGTTTTGTGATCGTGCCGGCCTTGATATTTTTTACTGCAATCACAATTCATCAAGCGGTTGCTACCTCTCTAATGGTCATCGTCCTCATCAGCTTTTCGGGCGCGGCGTCCTTCTTTCTTTCGGGTCGGGATCTTCATTTGGATATAGCCAGTCTGTTTGTATTGGGCGGGATTAGCGGAATGGGAGCAGGGACGCTGCTGAGTCAGAAGATTTCGGGCCCTCTTTTGCAAAAATTATTCGCTTTTAGTATCCTTTTGCTGGCCGTTTTTATGCTGGCGAAAGATCTTCTCTAACTGCATCAACCTTACCGAGGTGGCACTATGGATAGCATACTTTCACCCTGGCCCTGGTACGTAGCCGGTCCTTTGATCGGCTTGATGGTGCCATTGCTCTTGCTTCTGATCGGAAAACCCTTTGGCATATCGAGCAGTTTTCGGCATTTGGGATCGCTCTGTTCGCCCAATTCGAAATTCGCCTATCTCAAAGAAAACGATTGGCGCAAAGAATCGTGGAATCTGGTATTCGCCGGCGGCATTATACTGGGCGCCTTTATCGGCGGGCATTTGCTCTCGGCCGAAGCGGTGCTGCTCTTGCCGGCCCATTATGCCAGCTGGATGGGGGCGTTTAAGTTGCTTTTGGGCGGGGTGCTGGTCGGGTTCGGTACGCGCTATGCCGACGGCTGTACTTCGGGGCATTCCATCATGGGGATGTCGCTGCTGAACTGGCCGAGTCTGGTGGCGACCTTGAGTTTTTTCGCCGGTGGTTTATTGATGGTGCATCTATTGTCCAATCTTTTCGTCTAGCAGAAGGAAAGCGTTTATATGAGGTCCTTTATTGCGCTATTGCTGGGCACGTTCTTCGGGATTGTGCTCGTCAAATCAGAAGTCGCATCCTGGTTCAGGATCCAAAAGATGTTTCAGTTTCAGGAAGCGCACATGTATCTGGTGATCAGTTCGGCGGTTGTCGTCGGGGCGCTTTCCATCGCCCTGATTCGAGCTTTGAATGCACGTGCGCTTGCGGGTGAATCCACTTCCTTAAAGGGCAAGGACTTTCATAAAGGAACGGTAATCGGCGGCGCCCTCTTCGGTCTGGGCTGGGCCCTCACCGGCGCGTGTCCCGGGCCGATCTACGCCCAGATCGGCAGTGGTGAGTACCTGGCCCTCATCACCTTCGCCGGGGCTTTTCTTGGGGCGTATGGCTATGCAATGCTGCGGCCCAAGCTGCCGCACTGATGGGTATGGGGGGCAGTGCGCGTCGATTTCAGTTGTTCTCCTGCAATTTCTCCAGCAACTGCAATGCAGCCTGGTTGACCAGATCCGCTAGGTTTCCAGGGCTGCTGGTCAGGGCCGCGGTGAAGCAGGTTGACGATGCTTGCAGCCAGAGGCAGGGTTAGATAATTAACTAACCAGAGATAGGCTAATCTGCAAGTCTCCAGGGCGCTGTTGAATCCATGCAGCCGGGTTAAAGACGAGCCTGGTCCATAGGAAATATAGGTTTTTTGCGCCCGATAAGTTTTGTCATTAAATGGCATATGGCATTAGGAAAGATTTATCAGCTGAAGCTTTCCATTTTTCTGCAGCATATAATTCGCTTCCCAAAGAAAAATCCCCGCCGGGAAACCGGCCCGGCGGGGATTGCATGCTGGTGGCGTATTTCCCTGCGGCCTATTTCATCAGAACCATCTTGCGCAGAGCGCGGAATGCACCCGCCCGCAGTTCGTAGAAATAGACGCCATTGGCCACCGAAGTGCCCCTCTGGTCGCGGCCATCCCAGATCACCTGGTAGCGTCCAGCCGGTTGTGGCGCATCAACCAGTTCCCGCACCCGCTGCCCCATCACATCGTAAATCCGCAAGCTGACTGCACCGGCTTCCTTCAGGTTGTAGCGGATGGTAGTGCTGGGATTGAAGGGGTTGGGGAAATTTTGCGCCAGGGAGTAGGTCTGCGGCAGGGCCAGGGCACCCAGGCGGCGCACCTGAAGGACCGCCGCGGGCTCCACCGCCAGCGACCCGGCGCCGCGCAGATCGATCACCTGCTCATTCAGCAGCAGTTGCCACTGGCCTTCCTCGGCCGCTGGAATGTCCCAGCCTATCTGCATGGACTCTCCCTGCAGCAGCAGGGGAAAATCGGCCGCGGCCTCACCGCGGGGCACCTGCCAGGCCTCTTTTTCCTGCAGGGCCACCCGCACGTCGAACATCCCGCGCGGCGGCACCGGCGGCAGGGCCTGCACGGCCTCGGGCTCGGCTCCCAGGTCGATGGTCTGGCGCCGATCCAGGCTTGCGGCCCACAGCACCGCACCGTCAAAGGACGCTTTGTGGGGCCGCGCGCTCACGGGCTTGGGCACCCCTCCACCGCTCAACTCGAGGACACCGGCATTTGCCATATTGGTCCAGTAGCCAAACCCGGCCTCCATCACATCAGCCACGAAATAACCACCCCCAAAGCCAAATGCCGACACCAGGTCCGGATTCAAACTGGCCACATCCACCGCATTGGCGCAGGGTCCGACCATGGCCCAACCCCTGGCCACATCGGCAGTGCAATCGCCGTGCGGCAAGCCCTTAATCGTGTATTCCCCACCC
>CAXFTV010000756.1:0-8480 GCA_964005845.1 uncultured bacterium | reverse complement strand
TCCTCAATTTTTCCCTAACCTATGCCTGGTATTATTGCCTTCGCCAAGGGACAGGACTGCCTAATAGACCGGCCAATAGCTCAGTGGGCAAGTTCCAGATCAACCAAAAATCCGCTCTGCCTCGCGGTGTACCACGGCGTGTAAATCCGCCGTAGCCCAGGGCGTGGGCGCGTAGCCGCCAGACATCAGGAGAACGAGTGGGACGCCCCATTCCCGCACCCGCTGCAGCACGAGACGATCTCGCAGGTGCAGCCCCTCGCGGCTCAAATCCATCCGCCCGTAACGATCACCCTCCACCGGATCCACACCGGCCAGGTAAAATACCAGATCGGGCTTGGCCGCGTCCATCACCTGGGGCAGGTGCATTTCCAGCTTCTCCAGATAGCCCGCATCGCCGATATGATTGGGCAACCCCACGTCCCGCGAAGAGTGCATCTTCTGGAAGGGATAGTTCTTCTCACCGTGCATCGAAAAGGTATAGGTCTGGGCGTCGTCCGCAAAAATGGCCGCGGTGCCATTGCCCTGATGCACATCCAGATCTACTACCAGGGCGTTTTTTATCTGCTCTCGGAATCCGAGCACGCGAATGCTTACGGCCACGTCGTTGAGCACGCAAAACCCCTCTCCATGTCCAGAAAAAGCATGGTGGGTGCCGCCGGCCAGATTGGCGGCAACTCCATCTTCGAGTGCCATAACAGCCGCATTCAAGGTGCCCTGCACCGCCAGACGCGAGCGCCGCACCAGGGCTGCGGACCAAGGTAGGCCCATTTTTCTCTGGGCCGCCCGGTTTAGCAAACCGCCCCGCAATTGTTCCAGGTACCCAGAAGTGTGCACCAGTTGCAAATCCTCCCAGGCCGCTTCGTGCGGTTCGACCACTTCCCTTTCTTGCAGCAAACCCTCCGATAGCAGAATCTGGTGCAAAGCAGGGAATTTCCCCATTGGAAAGGGGTGTTGCGGCGGTAACTCGACAAAGTAATCCGGGATATAACTAACGCGCATGCAGATTGTTTTCACTTTTGAATTGGCCTTGCAGAGCCAATCAATAAATACGCTAATGCTTTGATTTTTTCAAATCCGAGAACCACTATTTTGAGGTGTCGCCCTGTACGCGCTTTCCTAAAAAAGGCTGCTGGCCCCTTGAAGAAAAAGAGTAGAGGAGATATTTTAAAAGCTTTCCCAAATCCGAACGCGGCGTTAAAATTTCCGCTGCGCCCAAAGCGGGGCCCGGGCAAATTTTAACGCCGCTTCTAAAACTTGTAGCCAGCAGAGGAATCCCCCATGAAATTTGGCACCTGCAACGAATACTTTGAAAACTGGCCCATTGAACAAGTCTTTGAATACGCTGCCGAAATTGGCTACGATGGGGTGGAAATAGCGCCCTTTACCCTGGCCAATTCCGTTGAGGAAATCGGCGCCGGACAACGGCGCGAAATTCGCCGCAGCGCCGAGCGCTCCGGGGTGGAGATCATTGGTCTGCACTGGTTGTTGATCAGTCCCGAAGGCCTCTATATCAACCACGTCGACGATGCCATTCGCAACCAGACCCAAGAATATTTCAAGGCCCTGATAAACTTTTGCGGCGATCTGGGCGGCGAGGTAATGATCATCGGTTCACCTAAACAGCGCAATGTGCAGAAAGGCTGGGATCAGTGGGAAACATGGAACCGCACCCGGGCCGTTTTTGAGGACTGCCTCTCCCTGGCGCAAGAGCGCGGCTTCTACTTGTGCATCGAGCCACTCAGCAAAGACCAGACCAATCTTCTCACCACCGCGGCCGAAGCCGTCAAAATGGTCGCCCAGATCGACCACCCCAACTTTCAGACCATGGTAGATGTGTGTAGCGGTTCGAGCGAGGAATTGCCCCTTCCCCAACTACTGGAGGACTCATCTCAACACCTTTACCACGTCCACGTCAACGATGCCAATAAACGCGGTCCAGGCTTTGGGGAAACCGATTTTGTCGGCGTTCTAAGAACCCTTAAAGAGATGAACTACGAACGCTATATTTCAGTGGAAGTTTTCGATTTTGCCCCCGACCCGCGCACTATAGCGGCGGCAAGCCTGGCCTATTTGCGCGGCATCGAAGCGGCGCTTTAGCGACCGCCGGACCCTTCATCGTCGCCCTTCTCGCTGCGCTCGATAATGCCCTGAACGAAGCGGTCGAAGTATTCTTTGTCGGCTTCGTTCTTCGCCCTTTCCCTACTGAGCATTGCAGCTAAAACCCGGGCGAGGCGCTCAGGACTTTTATCACCCAGACTCTTCATCTGCTTGATTTCGGAGATTGAGCGCTGCCTGGGGGTGAGGGGCTTCTCTTTGGCCGCCTCCGTGGTCGCCTTTGCAGCGATTTTCCTGGCACTTGGCTTGGGATTGGCGCCGGCCCGGCCTTTCTTTTTCTTCTTTTTTCCGTTCTTGAACAGACGGGTAAGCAAGGATCTAGAAGGCTTTTTTTTCGTTTTCATGAGAGTCTCAGGTCCACCCCTGATAATGCGCTCGGACTCCCCTCATCGTCTGTAAATGGGCAACCCAGAGCACGCAGCTCGTTGTAGTCTGAATATAGACTTCGGCTCATCTCTTCGGCGAGACGCAGCACAATCTTGCACCCCATCTCCGGATTAGTTGCGAGAACTTCCACCAAATCCGCTTTGAAAAAGCCGATCAACTCGCAGTGCTCCGCAGATACGATCGAAGAGTTTCGCGGGGTGCTGTCAAGGAGGGCAAACTCCCCCAGCAGTTCGCGGGGTCCAAGAGTCCCGACCACGGTAATAGAATGATCGAAGTTTTCGCGCACGATATGCACTGAACCGGAACGCACCAGATAAAAACCGGACTGCTCGACGCCGCGATAGATAATAGTTTCCCCCGCTTTGAAATGCCGGATGTGGACGATTCTAGCCAGCTGCCCAAGTTCCCTCTGCACCAGCAGGGAGAAGATCGGAATGCGCGCCAGAGCCTGCTGCAGACTTTCCGTCTGGTCGTCTTCAGCGGAAAAAACGGTACCCCACTCGGGGTCGACGATTTCTTCAGGACTCTTATTGGCCATGCCGAATTCCTCTTTATCTTGCTGCTAAGTTTACTAAGATACGATATTCTTGGCAAACCCATTTTCTATTGACAGAACAAGGTTTTTTCCGAATCTTCAGCTTCAGATCTAATCCCTCCATTAGCACGGCCGGAGGAAAAACCATACCTCAATCCCTTAGAAAGGAAAGCCTTATGCCCAACTATACCCTCAACCACGTCCACCACGAGACCAAAAACGTCGAGGCGGCAGTGAAATTTTACCAAGATTTCTTTGGCGCCACGGCCGCAGATCCCTTTGAACGTGGTGGTGCAACCTGGGTTTTCGTCCATATAGGCGAGATCCAGATAACCGTTACCGACCGCGAATTTTCCGATATGGAACTGGGCCGCTACCAGGGTTACGACCACATAGCCCTGACTACGGATGACTTCGATGCCACTCTTGCCGACATCGAGAGCAAGGGTATAAACATCTGGTTCGGCCCCCTCCAGCTCGACGATGGCCAGCGCCTGGTTTTCATCAGCGGCCCCGACGAAATAAAGATCGAGTTGATGGAGAAAATCTAATGCCCCCACAGGTCCGTCCCTTCGGCCTGTGGCACAGTCCCATCCAGCCCCAAGATCTGGCCCATAGCAAAAACTTCAAAGACGTGGCCTGGGATGCAGATGGCAAAAGGCTGGTCTGGCTCGAAGGCCGCGGCCCCCGGGGCGTGCTGGTGTGCCAAACGCCGCACCAGGCACCCCGGGATTTGAATACCACCCTGTCGGTGCGTGCCCAGGTGGGCTACGGAGGCGGCGATTTCACCCTGGCCCACGGATGGGCTTATTTCGCCGAATCCGGCGGCGGTCTCTACCGCCAGAATCTGGACGGGGGACCGCCTCAACCCCTGACCCCCGCCTTTGGCAATGCCGCCTCACCCACCGTATCCAGAGACGGCCGCTGGGTGGTGTACGTACATCGCGATGCCAGTGTCGACCGACTTGCCATCGTGGATTCAGCAGGTGCCTTCTGGCCCCAGCATCTGGCCGCCGGGGCTGACTTTTATATGCAGCCGGCCTGGCATCCGGGCGGTCGACGGCTGGCCTGGGTGGAATGGAACCACCCGCACATGCCCTGGGACAGCACCCGTTTGCTCCTGGGCACTTTGAGTCTGGACCGGCACCGACTCCCCAGACTCAGCGCCTCGACACCGTTGGCAGGAGATTTAAATACCGCTTTATCGCAACCGGAATTCTCTCCGGACGGGCGCTATTTGGCCTATATCTCGGACCAGCGCGGCTGGAGGAATCTGTGGCTCTACGACCTTGAACGGGAAAGCCATTCCTGCCTTACCGAAGACCAGTTCGGTATCGGCCTGCCCACCTGGGTGCAGGGCTTGCGGGTCTACAGCTTCAGCGCCGATGGGAAACGCCTATTCTTTGCCCGCTCCCAGGCGGGCTCCCGGCGCCTTTGGCAATACGACATGGGAAGCAAAACCATCGCCCCGGTGTCACAGCTAGCGGACTACGATTGCGTCGAACAGATCACCGCCGCCCCCAGGGGAAAAGGTCTGGCCGCAATCGCCTCCTCGAGCAAAGTGGGAGCGCGCATTCTGCGCTGCACCGATCGGCAGGTCTACATCCATGCCCGCGCGACCAGCGAACACGTCCCCGCGGCTGAACTGGCCCAGCCCGAGTCCGTCTCCTGGGCATCGGCGGCAGGCGACGAGATTCAGGGCATATTCTACCCTCCGACCAATCCATCCTACCGCGGCGACGGCCAGCCGCCGGCTCTGGTGATGATCCACGGCGGCCCCACGGGCCAGACCAGCACCGGCTTTGAGAGCCGCAATCAATTTTTCGCCACCCGTGGTTATGCCGTGCTGGACGTCGATTACCGCGGTAGCACTGGCCACGGCCGCAAGTACATGGATTCTCTGCGGGGAAACTGGGGCGTAGCCGATGTCGAGGACGCCCTCAGCGCCGGCCGCTATCTGATCGCTAAGGGCCGCGCTGATGGCGACCGCATAGCCATCATGGGCGGCAGTGCCGGCGGCTATACAGTACTGCGCACACTGACTCTACACCCGGGGGTTTTTCGCGCTGGAATCTGCCTTTACGGCATTTCGAATCTCTTTACACTGGCCATGGACACCCATAAATTTGAGGCACACTATCTGGATTCGTTGCTCGGTCCTCTGCCCGAAGCCAGTGCTCTATACCGGGAGCGTTCACCCATCTTTTCACTGGATGAGCTGTGCGATCCCCTAGCTATCTTCCAGGGTGCCGACGACAAAGTCGTTCCGCTGGAACAGGCCGAAAGTATCGTGGAGTCCCTGCGCCGCCGCAATGTTCCGCACGAATACCACCTGTACCAGGGCGAGGGCCACGGCTGGCGCAAACCCGAAACCATCGTCGCATTTTACCAGGCGGTAGAAAAATTCCTCCAACGCTACGTGCTCTTTGCCTGAAGAA
The DNA here is from genome assembly GCA_964005845.1 of uncultured bacterium. GTDB lineage: Bacteria > Latescibacterota > UBA2968 > UBA8231 > UBA8231 > CAXFTV01. The sequence goes on along the minus strand of CAXFTV010000756.1, from coordinate 3,005 downwards.
TAGCACGGCTATCGCGCACCCCAGGAACGGATAAGGAGATATCTTGTCTTACGAAACGGTCATCGGCATGGAAGTCCACGTAGAATTGCAGACCTCCTCCAAGATGTTCTGCAACTGTCCCGCGGACCACTTCCAGATCCCTGCCAACCAGCACATCTGCCCGGTCTGCACCTCACAGCCAGGCTCCCTGCCCGTCATCAATGAACGCGCCGTCGAACTAACGGTCATGACCGGCATGGCACTCAACTGCCAAATTCAATCACACAACGTCTTTGCGCGCAAAAACTACACCTACCCGGACTTGCCGAAAGGCTACCAGATTTCCCAATACGAGCTGCCTCTATGCACCGATGGGGTGGTCCAGATCGACACTGCAGAGGGGACCAAGGAAATCGGCATTATCAGGGTTCATCTCGAAGAGGACACGGGCAAGCTCGTCCACCAGGGCTCCGCCAGCCTGGTCGACCTCAACCGCGCTGGCGTCCCCCTGATGGAGATCGTTTCCGATTCTTCGATTCGCTCGGCGGCGGAGGCCGACGCCTACCTGATTAAAATCCGCCAGCTGGTGCGCTACCTGGAAGCCTCCAGCGGCGACATGGAAAAGGGAGCCATGCGCTGCGAGGCCAATATTTCGCTACGCCCTGCTGGCTCTTCCGAGTTCGGCACCAAAGTCGAAGTAAAGAATCTGAATTCCTTCCGCGCGGTGCGCAATGCCATTTCTTACGAAGTCGAACGCCAGATTCAGATCCTCGAAGAGGGCGGTCAGGTGCGCCAGGTCACCATGGGCTGGAATGAAGAGAAGGGCGTCACCCAGGAACAACGCAGCAAGGAAACCTCCGAAGACTATCGCTACTTTCCCGAACCCGACCTGCTCGATGTCGACCTCTCCAAGGAGTGGATCGAGCGGGTGGGAGAATGCTTGCCGGAGTTGCCCGATGCCAAGCGCGCGCGTTTTGCCGACGCCTATGGCCTCAACGACCAGGACCTAGGCCTGCTGGTTGAAGACGGCAGTATCGCCGACTATTTTGAACGCGCCGCCCTTGCCGGCGGCGCCGATCCCAAGTTGGTGAGCAACTGGATGACTGGACAGATTTTCCGCCTGCTCAAAGAGGATGAAGTGGACATTGGAAATATCAAAGTGGAACCAGAGGCTCTGGTCGAATTGATCGACCTGGTCGACAAGGGAACGATCAATCAAAATGCGGCCAGAGAAGTGCTGCAGGTCCTTTGGGAGGAAGGCGGCACGCCTGAAAAAATCGTCGCCGCACGCGGTCTGGCACAAATCTCCGACACTTCAGAGCTCGATGCCATGGTGGCGACGGTCATTGCGGATAACCCCGACGCCATCGAGAAAATAAAAAGCGGCAATGAAAAACCCTTGAAGTTCCTGATGGGACAGGTAATGAAGGCCACCCGGGGCAAAGCCAATCCGCAGATGGTCGAAGAACTGCTCAAAAAAAAGATTGCCGCCTAACCCGGTTCGCAAAACTAATTTACCTGGCCTTCATCCCCATGGCGCCCCTATTATTCACCTGGATTTTTGCGTTGTCGTTTTCCGCGCTCCGGCAAGAAGTTCTGCAGGCGAACGGGCTAAGATTAACCCCCGAGCGGAATGGCAGTCGGGCCAAACGACCTCTTCACCCCTCCCTTGCCCACCGGCGGTGGATGGAATACCTTCATGCACATGAAAAATACCGACTCAAATCCGCCCCTGGTCTCGGCCCACGGAGGTCACAGTGGGAGTTTTTGCAATCACGCCGAAGACGCGCTTGAGGAAATAATTCGGACCTACATTGACCGGGGCTTCCGCTGGGTGGGCATCACCGAACATATGGCACCCGTCAACGACCGTTTTGTCTACCCCGACGAACGCCTTGCTGGCCTCGACGCCGCTGCACTGCAGAAGCGCTTCGCTTCCTATTTTGAAAACTGCTATCTTTTAAAGGAAAAATACCGCGACCAAATCGAAATCTTGGTTGGTTTTGAAGCGGAAACCTATACGGGGACGGAGGCTTTTATCAAGCGCGTTGTCGCCGCCTTCCCCCCGGCTTATATGGTTGGCTCCCTGCATCACGTCAGCGACATGGAGATCGACACTTCTGCCCAGGCCTACCGGGCAGCAGCCAATTCAGTCGGGGGCCTGGAAAAGCTCTACTGCCGCTATTTTGATGCCCAGTACGACATGGTGCAGGCCCTCAACCCCCCGGTAGTTGGACACCTCGATTTAGTGCGGATCTTCGATCCCGACTATAAGGCCCGTCTGCAACAGCCTCAAATAGCCAAGCGCGTGCAGCGGAATCTCGACTTGATAAAAGAGCGAGAACTGATGCTGGATTTTAATCTGGCCGGTTTCGACAAACCTGCAGGCGAACCCTATCCAAGCCGCGATATTCTCGCCGCCGCCATTGAACGGGGCATCGCCCTGGTACCCGGAGATGACTCGCACGGCATCCGCACCGTTGGCCGCCATTTTGCAAGGGGCATGGCCTTGCTGGAAGAACTGGGAGGAGAGCTGAACTGGAAAAAGCCGGCTCCTATAAAGGCGCTGTAATCACTCCTTGACTTTTCCGGACAGCCCCAGTTGCTCACCCTTCTGCTTTTTCATCTCCTCCGATAAACCCATACTCCGCTCCATAGCGAGGCAGCCAATAATTAAAAAAGGTGGTTTCGCAACGCGGCGCGCAAAAACTAAGGGATTTGCCGCTGTATTCGACCTGCCAGAAACGCTTTACCATCATCTTGCCGCATAAATCACAATGGTGGATCTGGGTTGCGTACAGAGCGTCCGAAATCGGTTTCCACTCGCCCACTTAGCTTTCCTCCCCTTGGCGCAATCGGCGCGTGGCCTCTGCGTCGATACGCCAATCTCCGGCCTCTCCCGGATCCAGGACCACGCGGTATATTTCTCGCGCTTCCGCCGGCGCGATATAACCTTCGCGGACATCCTCCAGCACCAGCTCCGGATCGCGCTCTGCGGGCGCTCCGTAGCCGCCGCCGCCCGGGCT
>CAXFTV010000755.1:0-11691 GCA_964005845.1 uncultured bacterium | reverse complement strand
TATCCATCCCGGTAATCCGGCCATGCCCATTTCCACACCGGCCACAGCCGCCGATGAATTATACCGCGCCATGGGCCCGTACTATACCCAGGGCATGCCCGACGATACCAAGGCTCTGGAGGCCGGTGTTTTCGACTACGATGAATTTCTGCGCCAGGACGCCTTGACGCTGGAAGAACGCCGGCGCCAATTGCGCTACGAGCTTGGGCGCTTTGAGGCCGGCATGCTATTTTTTTATGTGCATAGCCTCGATCAGGTCAGCCATATGCTCTGGCGTGCCTCGTCGACCCGGCATCCGGGCTATCAGGAAAAATTCGCCCCCTATCACAACGCCATCGAGGACCAGTACATCGCCATGGACGACCTGCTGGGAGAGGCCCTTCAAGCACTGGGCGACGACGCCGATATCATCGTCCTCTCCGATCACGGTTTCGCCGCCTACGAACGCTCTTTCAACCTCAATTCCTGGCTCGCCCAAGAAGGCTATCTCGCCCTGGCTCCCTCGCTAACTCTCGACGAGGCCCACATCCTCGCACCGGACCACGTGCGCTGGAGAGAAACCAGGGCCTACAGCCTGGGGCTCAATGCGCTGTACCTGAATATTCGCAACCGCGAACAACACGGGGTAGTTGCGCCGACGGACAGGGAAAAATTGCTGCGCGAACTGCAGGAAAAACTGCTCGCCTTGCGCGATCCGGTAGACGGCCGCCAGGTGATAAAAAAAGTCTACCGCACCGATCCCGGAGCCACCCCTGGTCTGGCTCCGGATTTGCTCATCGGCTATTCGAGAGGTTATCGGGCCGCGGGCGCAGCTGCCATTGGGCAACTCTCGAGCACCTTTTTGCAGGACAATCTCTCCCCCTGGAGCGGGGATCACTGCATGGCCGCCGATGAAGTACCGGGCGTACTCTTGAGCAATAAACCCCTTCGCCCCACCCCGCACCACCTGCGGGACATTCCGGTAAGCATCCTGGCTTACTACGGACTCACTCCCCCGGCCGCCATGTCGGGGCATTTAATCTGGGAGGATTGAATGGCTCTTTTCAAACACAAAATCGCCCTGGACGAAGAGCTCTGGCAACGCCTCAAAACCCACGTCGAAGAAGTGGGCTACAGCAGTGTAGAAGAATTCGTCTCCCACTGCATTGAGAAAGAACTCAAAACCCGGCAGGATGTGGACCGAGAAAAAATGGATGAACGCCTGAAGGGGCTGGGGTACCTGGAGTAGATGCAGAATCTGATCACGCCATACAACCGTTTCGTCAACCGTACTTTCGACGCCTTTTTGGCACCCCTGCAAGGCCTTGGAAGCCATGCCGAGATCCTGGCCGTTGCAGCTGTCCTGGGAATCGTGGCCGCGGCGCTATTCGCTCTGCTAGTGGCCAGAGAACGCCTGCAAAGGGCCCGTAACGACCTGTGGGCAGCACTCGCCGAAATCGGGCTCTACCGGCACGATCCAGTCCTGGTTTTGCTGGCTCAGAGGTCATTGGTACTGGCCAATCTGCGCTATATCGGCACTCTTTTGCCGCCGCTGATCGCGGCTCTTCTGACAATTTCCCCGCTGCTGATCCAGGCCCACTACCGCTTTGCCCTCAAACCCATTCCGAGGGGCTCCGAAATCCTGCTAACGGCCCTAGTGACTGGAAGCACCAGCGAATTTGGCCACCTGAACCTGAAACTCGAATGGGCCCAGGGCACCGGTATCGTCGGCCCTTCGGTACGCGAACCAGGCCGCCGCCGCATAGTCTGGCGCCTCCACCCCCAAAGCTCGGGGCGCCACCTGCTTCACATTGGCGGCCGCGGAGAGACCGTGGAGTTTCCCCTGTACGTGGGTGAATTTTCGGGAAGTATACCCCCCGTGCGCCAGGCCGGTGGCCTGGAGCAATTACTCCTCCCCCGCAGCATCCCCCTGCCACCCGGCTCCCCCTTTTCCCGCATTTACGTGGATTATCCAGCTGCGGCACCGATGCGAATGGTCTGGCTGACTTTTTTTTCGCTATTTTTCGCCTTTGCCACAAACCGGATAGTACGCAGTTGCCTGAACAAACGGAGGGGATAAGACCCCGAACCGCTCATCCCGATCGAAGGCCTCCCCGGCTGCATTCTACCGCTCTTTCCAGGGCGAGTACCAACCAGGGGGTATAGCGGTGAGGGTCGGCCTGAATACTGGCATTCAAATCGCCGATTGCAACCCACCTGTGGTCCATCACTTCCAGCGGGTTGGGATGCACTGCTCCATTGTAGCATCCGATGAAGACGTGATCCAGTTCGTATTCGGTTAACCCCCTGTAGACGCTGGCGCGATAGACGAAATCGAAGGCCTTCCGCAGGGGGCAGGAGATGCCCATCTCCTCCACCAGGCGCCTGGCAGCGGCCCTTTCTGTACGCTCGCCGGGACGTGGATGACTGCAGCAGGTATTGGTCCACAGACCACCACTGTGATACTTATCCGCTGCCCGCTGCTGCAGTAGAAGTTTGCCGGAACCGTTGAATAGAAAGACCGAAAAAGCGCGGTGTAATCTGGGCTGGATATGAACTTTTATTTTGTCCTCCACCCCAATTTCCCGATCCTGCTCATCGACCAGTACGACCTGATTATCCATTGCCCTTTTCTTTGCTCGCTCTGCGCGCTTTGAAAGCTTCGTACAAAGTCACGTTGGCCAGGATTAGCAACATGCCGTAGACAAAATCCTCTACGGGAATAGTGAATACGCGCACTGAAAGATTTTCACCATTGTCGTACCAGACCACTTCCTCTTCAATGAAACTACCGGTGAGAATACCGTTGACCAACAAAAAGGGGAGCAGAATGACCCCGTAGGAAAAGTAAAACCGGCCCAGGTATGCCGACTTGAATACCCGCAGGTGCAGCAGCAGTAAAAGAGCGGTGCACGCAAAGGTGACACCGGTGTACAAACGCTCGTAGAATAGCACCGCTCCCCCGGCCATGCTCAGCAGCAGGAACCAGCTGATGAGCGAGGCGTAGGGAGCCAGATAATCGCGTTCCAGCAGCAGGCCCAGACAGTGATAGGTGAAGACACAGGCATAGGGGATGCAAATAAAAAAAAGCCACTCTTCCAGCGGCAAATTCAGCAGCGAGAAACCTGTGAGGTAGCGCGGATTGAAGCCCCAAACGCCCAGATGGGTATAGAGCACATCCCAGCTGATGAAAATGCCCGCGGCAATCAGCAGCGCCGGCCACAGGGCGTACCAATTTTCGTTAAAACGCAGCCCTTTGTGAAAACTAAACACAAAGGGAATGGCGATGGACGAGAGATCGACCAGCAGATAGGTCAGCATGGAGGGCCTACTTCCGATTGCTGGATTCGGCGAGGAACGGGCGCGCTACCCACAACATGCCGAAACACTCTCCATCTTCCTTGCCCAGGTGTTTGTGATGGGTGCGGTGCGCCCGCCGCAACGCCAGCAGATAGGGATTTTCAACCCGCTGCGGGAATTTGAAACGCCGGTGGATGAAGAGGTCGTGAACCACCAGATAAGTAAGGCCGTAAAGGGTAATCCCACCGCCGACCCACAGGCACGAAGTCAGATCTTGGTAAACCACCCCCAGGTAGAGGAGCAGTATGCCGGGTGCGGCAAAGAGCAAAAAAAAGAAATCGTTGCGTTGAAAAAAACCACCCTTATCGCGGGTGTGATGATCGCGATGCAGAATCCACAAAAAGCCGTGCATCACATACTTGTGGGCAAACCAGGCCACCCCTTCCATACAGACGAAGGCAAAGATTAGCAGGAACAGGTTTAAAACAATCATAAAATACCCCGTTTAAAACTAAAAAAAGAGCGCACCAGGAGGATAAACTTCTGATAACTTGGCAGGCGCAATCTCTGGCTCAGCAGCCGCTGGACAGGATAGCGCTCAATCTTGGCCAGCAGGGACAGATAGTATGCATAAGCTACATAAACCCCGAACCGGGCGCTGCGCGGCAAGCACTTGATACCCTCCAGAGCCTTATTGAAATCAGCGCGGATATCTCCCTCGATAGCCGCCTTTTTCTCGCCGGTGAAGTTATCCATTTCGAGATCCGGGAAATAGACCCGCTGCAAAGTGTTGTAATCAAAATTGAGGTCGCGCAAGAAGTTGACTTTCTGGAAGGCGGCACCCAGGTGCATGGCTGGTTTTTTGAGCTGCGCATAGAGCTCGCCATCGCCCTCGCAGAACACCCACAAACACATCAGGCCCACGACCTCGGCCGAACCCAGAATATAGCGCTCGAAAGAGCGCTGATCGTGGACTTGCCGCTCGAGATCCATCGCCATGCTGTCGAGAAAAGTCTCGATCAGGTCGGTCTCGATATTGAAGCGGTTGACAGTCTCCTGAAAACTGTGCAGTACGGGATTGACGCTGAGCCCATTGGCGATGGCTCGAAAGGTCTCGCGCCTGAAATCCCCCAGCAGCGCCTCCTGATCGTAGGCGTCGAAGGTATCTACGATTTCATCCGCCAGACGCACGAATCCATAGATGCTGTATATGGGTTGGCGCAGCTTTTTGTCCAGGCAGTAGATACCCATCGCAAAGCTGGTGCTATAGGTCCTGGTTATGTTGCGGCTACACTGTTGCGACACCTCGTCGTAAAGGGCTTTCATGAACAAGATCCTCCTAGATACTTGAGAGCCTGACGCGCCGCCACCTGACCGGAAATCAAACTGGGAGGAACACCCGGTCCAGGCAGGGTCAACTGTCCAGCAAAGAATAGATTTTCCACTTTCTTGCTGGTTAGAGCGGGCTTTAGCAGAGCGGTTTGCCGAAGGGTATTGGCCAATCCATAGGCATTGCCTTTATAGGCGTTGTAATCCTCGGAAAAATTGCTCACACTATACCTGCGCTCAAAGAAGACGTGGTCCCTGATGGATTCGCCGGTCAACGCTTCGAGACGTTTCATTACCATGTCGAAGTAAGTATCGGCGATGCCTTCGTCCTCCTCGAGGCCCGGCGCCACCGGAATCAAGACAAAGAGATTTTCCGCTTCTGCCGGAGCCACACTAGGATCTGTCCGCGAAGGGCAGCAGAGGTAAAATAAAGGCCGACTGGGCCACTGTGGCCGTTCGTATAGTTCCCGCGTGTGCACGTCGAAATCCTCGTCGAAAAAGAGCGTATGATGCTGCAAAGAGTCGATTTTCCTAGCGACGCCCAGATAAAAGACCAGGCTGGATGGGGCCATGACCCTGGAATCCCAGTAGGCCTCATCATAACGGCGGTATTCGGGTGCCAGCAGGTGCTGTTCGACGTGGTGATAGTCGGCGGCGGCGATAACTGCATCGGCCGCAATAAAGCGATCATCCGCTCTCAGTCCTCGGGCCACACCGCCATCGACCTCGATCCGACTTATGGACATGCCAGTAAAAATTTCGACCCCAAGCGAGCGGGCCAGGGCGGCCATGGCTTCGATTATTTTGTGCATACCCCCCATTGGATACCAGGTTCCCAGGCACAATTCGGCGTGGTTCATCATGCTGTAAAGTGCCGGGGTATTGGCGGGCATGCCCCCGAGGAAAAGAACGGGAAACTCCAGAATACGAATGAGTTTGGAATTCTTAAAAAACTTCCGGACGTAAATGTCAAACGACTGAAAAAGATGCATCCTGAAAAGATTGCGGAAAAGCTGCCAGTCTGCCAATTCCAGCAGGGAGCGACCTGGTTTGTAGACCATCCGCTTCATGCCCACTTCGTATTTGCGGGCCGCCTCGTCCAAAAAGCGCACCAATTGCACACTGCTCCCCGGTTCCAGTTGCTCGAAGAGCCCTAGCAGGTCTTCTTTTGCGGCAGGGATCTGGACGGTGTCGCCCTCGCCGAAGCAGATGGCAAAAGAGGGATCTAGTTGTTCGAGTTGGTAGTAATCCGAAACCCGCTTGCCAAAGAGGGCAAAAAAGTCCTGGAAGACCTCGGGCATCCAGTACCAACTCGGTCCCATATCGAATTTCAAGCCCTCGGCCTGGAAACTGCGCGCGCGCCCGCCCAGGGTCTGATTTTTCTCGACCAGAGCTACGGAAAATCCTTTGTGGGCCAGGATTGAAGCAGCGGCCAATCCGGCAAAACCCGAACCAATCACGGCAATTTTTTTCATCCCATCGCTTCTATCCAGTTTATGAAGTTAATCAGTCATTTATCGTAATATAGAAAACGTAAATTAAATGTCAATATTTTGTCCACTATTTTGTCCTACCCCCTTCTAGGGCTCGGACAATACCTCGCAACATGCCAGGAAATATAAACTGATGCAATGGGTAAATCCAAAAGAAAGAGAGTAAGCCGAAAAAATCCGCGGCTTAATCGATCGCGTTCTGGCTGATCCCCGAGCTAACCATCATTCTTATAAAGGGAGTGCGCTAGGCTCTGTAAAATTTGACAAAATATTGACATTGACTATATTTGTCGCATGCAAAATCTAACGACTTATTCAATGCAAGTAGCAGTGCGGCGCACTGGGCTTACCTCCCATGCCATCCGCGTCTGGGAGCGACGCTACCAGGCCGTGGTACCCCACCGCACCGACTCCAACCGGCGGCTCTATACCGATGCCGACATCCAGCGCCTTAAACTGCTGCGCCAGGCCACCAAGAACGGCCACAGCATAGGGCATATAGCGCAAATGCCCACAGCCGACCTGGAAGAGCTGCTGCGCGCCGATGAGCCCATTCAGCCCAAACCTGCCGAATTCCGACCCTCAGCTACTACCGGCGCCGAAGCGGCTATCTACGTAGAGCGCTGCCTGAGCGCGATCCGGGCCTTAAATGCGGCAGCTCTGGAAGAGGAACTGGCCCAGGCATCTATTTCTTTGAGCCAGATCAAATTCTTAGAGGAAGTCATCGGACCGCTGCAACAGCTGATCGGCGAGTTATGGCAGGATGGCTCACTGCGAATCTCCGAAGAGCATCTAGCGACGGCCGTGGTGCGCACTTTTGTCGGCAACATGCAAAGAAAATCCCAGGTCCCACCTACCGGTTCCGGACTCATTGCCACCACGCCAACTGGCCAACTACACGATATCGGCGCCCTTTTAGTTGCGACCGTTGCCGCGACCATGGGATGGCGCCCTACCTTTTTGGGCCCCAATTTGCCCGCCGAGGAAATTGCCGGCGCGGCACGCCAGAACCAGGCCAGAGTCGTATCCCTCAGTATTATCGCCCCAGCGGACGACCCACACCTGGGCTCCGAGCTGGCCAGGTTGAGCCATTACCTGGGAGAAGATACAACACTTATACTGGGGGGACGAGCTGCGCCTGCCTACCTGCCTTTCCTGGACCCTGCCCGGGTCGTATATATAGAAAGCCTGCAGAACCTGCAAAAGCACCTGGCCAGCACCAGCAATGTTTGACAAAAAAATTTTCCTTTTCACCGCTTGTCTGCTCGCGTTTCTCCCTTTCCCACGTTCTCCACAAGCTGCTACGCTAAGCGGTTTTGTCACCGTTGCAAACAGCGGCGAATTCCTCCCCTACGCGACAATAATCGTCGACGACACTGGTCTGGGTGCCCAGAGTAACTCCAGTGGCTACTATGCCATCAAGAACATTTCACCGGGCGTCCACAGCGTCACCTTTTCTCACATAGGCTACCAGAGTTTTCGCGATACCGTGGTCGTGGTGGCGCGGCAAAACCTGCGCCTCAATGCCGCACTTAAGCGGCAATCCATTGACCTCGATGAAGAGACCCTGGTTACAGCCCAGCGCAACGAGCAAGAGCGCATCGCCCAGACCAGCTTCCTCTCGCTGCAACCAGAAAATCTGCAACAAATGCCGGCTATTGGCGAAGCCGACTTATTGCGCAGCCTGCAATTACTGCCGGGTATCCAGGCCGCCTCCGATATCAGTAGCGGGCTTTATATCCGTGGCGGTGGACCCGACGAAACGCGCATCCTGCTCGATCAGATTCCCATCCACAATCCCTCCCACGCATTCGGCTTTTTTTCCACCTTCAATCCGGATGCCATCGATGGCGCAAACCTGTACAAAGGTGCCTATCCAGCTACCTACGAAGGCAACCTCGGGGCCCTGTTGGATGTCACCAATCGCGAAGGCAACCATCAGGAGTTCCACAGTCGCGGTGGCCTGAGCCTGCTTGCAGCCCGTCTTCTGGCCGAGGGGCCCGCCGGCCAGGGATCCTGGATGCTATCGGGCCGGCGAACCTATCTGGATCCTCTGCTTGCCGCACTGCGTGCAGCAAACCTGGACGTGCCCAATTATTATTTTTACGACCTCAACGGAAAATTCAGTCAACGCTTGAGCACTCGCGATACCTTCCTGCTCAGCGCTTTCTGGAGCCAGGACCACTGGAATTTTGTTTCGAATCGGGAGAGCTTCTTCGATTTGAGCTGGGGCAACCGCGCCTTTGCCGGTCGCCTGGACCACATCTTCTCCCCAACCCTATTCGGTCGCTTCAGCTTAGCTCATTCGGCCTACAAAAGCACCACTTCTGCCAGTTTCTTCGACACGCCGCTCCTCTTCGCCAACGGCGTTCAAGAGCTGAGGTTGAGAGCTGATATCGACTACTTTTCCAGCACGTACCACACTTTTTCCAGCGGCCTTGCCCTGAGCCGCTTCCAGTTCAATTTTGGCCAGTCTTTCAACCAGAAACAACAGATAGACCTGGCCACTGCTCCGCTGCTGCTATCCTTTTACCTGCACGACGAGTGGCGACCCAGCATCCGCACCCATTTGCGCCTGGGAGTCCGGGCCAACTATTTCGACGCAGGCAAACGCTGGTTCGCAATGCCGCGCATATCCCTCAGCCACACCCTGCAACCGGGGCTGCGCCTCAAACTGGGCAGCGGGCTATATCGCCAGTACCTGCAACTGGTGACTACCGAGGGCTTCAGTGGCACAGACTTCTGGGTACCGCTCGATTCCAGCGTCTCACCCGGACGTTCCTGGCAGGGCGTCGTCGGCGTTGAATGGGAGCCCTCGCGCCGCTACAAATTATCACTGGAAGGCTATTACCGCGATCTTAAAAATCTGGTCGTACTGGATAACAACGTCGCCGCCGATAGCGAATCTTCGCGCTCTGAGGATCTTTTCAAGACCGGGGGAAGGGGCTATGCCACCGGGCTGGAATTATTGCTGGAAAAACGCGGCAGCCGCACCCATGGCTGGATTGGCTACACCCTGGGCTGGACCCGTCGGCGCTTCCCTGAATTGAACCAGGGTCGCCTCTTTCCTCCCAAGTACGATCGCCGCCACGACCTCTCACTGGTAATCTCCCATCGGCACAAAAAATGGACTTGGGGGGCCAATTTCGTCTATGGCACCGGCCAGGCCTTTACCCCTGCTTCGGAGCGCTACACCCTGCGCATCCCCTCCACTGGCGAGATTCGGGATTACGTCCTGCCGGCAGCCCGCAATAGCGCCCGTCTGCTGCCCTATCACCGACTGGATTTGAGCCTGCGCCGCGCCCTGGTCCTGTGGGGCAGCAAGGCCGAGGTCTACCTGCAAATATTCAATGCCTACAACCGGCGCAACGAGTGGTTTATCCAATACGATACCGACAATGCCGGCACCGAGCCCGAGGTGGCCAGAATGCTACCCGCCGTACCCACCCTGGGACTCAACTTCAAGTTATAGCGAAGGGACATGGCTATTTTCCGCTTCCTCCTGCCCTGCTTTCTCCTGGCCTGTGCCGCCGAACGCGCCCCCGGCGAACTGTTCGGCCCAGCCGTCGAACAAACCCTGGTGCTCGACGCAATTCTCCTGGTTGGCCACCCCCTACCCGACCTTTTCGTGCGTCGGACCCTGGGCCCGAAACAAACCTATTCGCTAGAACAAGCCGGGGTACGAGACGCCGTGGTTCTACTGCAAGAGGGGGACCGGGACTTTCCCTACAGGGCCGATCCGGATTCGGCTGGCCGCTATCTTCCCCCTGAAAACCCCCCTTTGGTCGCACCGCAAACGGCTTATACCCTGGTGGTGCGGACAGCGTCAAAGGAAGCCCGGGCCACGACTACCACACCCAATCGCCTCAAACTGCGACAGGCTGTCCTGCTGGATGATGCAACCCTGGAAGACAAACGAGTTCTGCGCCTTTTCGGGCAGGGTGAAATGAACCCCTACGCCGCCCCAGAAAACCAGCTCAACTACCGCGAAGGTGTCATGGAACTGCGCCTGGAACCCATCGATGCGGTGGCTTTCCAACTGGCACTCTTCAATCTGGAAACCGATTCGCCCTCCCTTATCGACGAAGATTTCCTGGAGGAAGACGACATCCAGGATTTCGAGCGTCAGGGCAACTCACCGCCACTAGAAGCAGTCGACAACCGGGTTCGCCTGCCCTGGTTCGCGGTGGCTTTTGCAGGCCGACACTTGTTCAAGGTCTATGCCCTGGACCAGAACTGGTATGATTATGCCCGCACGAACAACGAAGGCGGCGGTTTTTTTGGCGGTCTGATCGGGGATAACTTCGAAGAGCCGATTTTTAATATAGAAGGAGGCATCGGTCTGTTCGGCTCGGCGGCACTCGACTCGTTAGGCTTTGTTGTGGAGCCTCGTGCAATTCGAGATTAAAACGACATCCTGCAACAATCTTTTAACCCACGAAAAAACCTTTGCCCGGCTGACTCGACCAATCTAAACTAGAACAAGGGAATTTTCATGAAACATTGACAAGCACACCTTCTTAGATGAACTTTAAATACAGTTTATCTACTCAGCCCTCATTTGCGGAGGCGTTGCCGATGGACAATCCCGATGAAGTGCACCAGGATAGCGATAATCAAGCAGATGAAGCTCAGCAAGCAAGTCCCCAGGCACAGCAGTGCAAGAAATGCGGCGCTAATCTAGCAAATTCCTCAGACCCTGCCTGTAGTGAATGCGGGGAGCCGATTGAGGCGGCAGCAGAGAACAGAGGACCTTGTGCGCTCCTAGTCGAGGACGCCCCCCTGGACCAGGCAAAGTTCTCCGCTCTCCTGGAACAGCTCGGTTGCCATGTGGAAGCCGTCCAGGACGGCGTTTCAGCGATAAAAAAACTGGAGGGCTTCGAACCAGACCTTATCATCGTCGATCTGCATATGCCCCGCAAGGGAGGCATTGAAACCCTCAAGGAAATCCGTCACGATAATCGCTTCCTCAAAACTCCTATCATCGTGCTAACCGGAAAGAATGATCCACTTATGGTCAGGGCTGCCCTGCGGAGTGGGCCCACTGACTACCTGCTGAAAAGCAACGATCCCGAACACATCAAGGAACGCTTCCGCAAACATTTGAACCTTTAGCATCTTCCCCTCTTTCCTTCTGCCCGGCGCCTAAGAGGCCCCCCTTTCAGCCACCTTTCTCTCCAGTTCATCCCGCAACTGCGCGTATGCTGTCTCCACCCGCACCAACAGATCCGCCGCCGACTTCAGATCACCCCTCTCTCCCATATCCTCTAACTCCTGACACAGGGACGCCATTTCCACCGCTCCGAACTCACGTGCTCCCCCCTTCAAGGTGTGCGCTTCCCGCTCCAGGCTCACCCCGTCATCCGCGCCCAGGGCCTTGCGCAGATTCGCTAAGCGCTGGGGCCCATCTTGCAAAAAAATGCGGACGTAGCGCGCGACCGAAAACTGTCCCTGCGATGCCATCCATTCCAGCTTTTCCCACGCCTCGAGCTTTGCCGTCGATTCAGAGATCTGCCGCCCCCCACCCCCAAGATCTGGATTCTAGACTCCTGATCCAAGTTCCCCAGACTCCTGGGTCACCCAAGATCTG
>CAXFTV010000754.1:0-6254 GCA_964005845.1 uncultured bacterium | reverse complement strand
GGTGGGGAGCCGGGTGGCGATCGATCCTTCCAATACTTGTCGCGTCTGCCGCTACTGCCTCGAAGGAAGATATAACCTCTGCAAAAAAACCATCTATTTCGGTTCGGCTGCTACCGATCCCCACATCGATGGATCGTTCAGAGAGTACATCCCCGTGCTGGCCCACCGCTGCCACCTGATTCCGGCCGCTCTGCCCTTTCGCGAAGCGGCCTTGCTCGAGCCGCTGTCCGTGGCCCTGCACGGGATCGGGCAGGCCGGCAATATAGCGGGCAAGCGGGTGCTGATCTGCGGCGCCGGCCCCATCGGCCAGTTGCTGGGACTGGTGGCCCGGCACTACGGTGCCGAACGCCTTGCGGTCAGCGATTTGCGTCCCTTGGCCCTGGATCTGGCGAGCGCGCTGTGGGCCGATACCACCATCCGGGCCGATCGCCCCGCACAGGTCGAAGAGGCGTGGCGGGCTTTTGATGGCTTCGATGCCGTCATCGAGGCCTCGGGAGCGGCGACGGCCCTGCAAACTGCGGTTGAATGCTGCCGCCCCGGAGGGGTGATCGTCCAGGTCGGCATCCAGGAAAAAGAGGTCGATCTGCCGATAAATCTGGTTATGCAGAGGGAATTGACCATCCGCGGATCTTTCCGCTTTACCCATGTATTCGCCAGGGCCCTGGACCTGGTAGGGCAGCGAAAACTGAATCTGCAACCTCTGATTACCGGGGAGGATGAGTTCCCCAACTTGAGCGCGGGCTTTGAAAAGGCCCTGGGGCCCGAATCAATCAAAACTGTCATCAACTATTGAAAGGAAGTGCATGAACGCCACGCGAGAAGATCCTTTTAACCTGGCAGGGCAGGTCGCCCTGATCACCGGCGGCGGCACCGGCCTGGGCCTGGGCACGGCGCGCGCCTTTGTGGCCAGAGGGGCCCGGGTAATAATTGCCGGCCGCCGCGAAGAGGTGCTGCGGGAAGCGGTAGAAGAGCTGGGAGAGCAGGCCGACTATCGGGTCCACGACGTGGCGGATTTTTCCTCTTCGGCAGGCCTGATCGAATCCATCGAAGCGCAGCACGGCCGCCTCACCGCCCTGGTGAACAACGCCGGTATCCTACTGAAAAAACCGACCGAAGACATGAGCGAAGAGGAAATGATCGAAGTCCTGAACATTCACCTCGTGGGCGCTTTTTCACTGAGTAAATACGCCGCCCGGCGGATGATGGAAAACGGGGGCGGCAGCATCGTATTCATCTCCTCTATGGCCGGACTCTTCGGCATTCCCTACGTGGCGGCCTACTCCGCTGCCAAGACCGCCCATCTGGGCCTGGTGCGAACCATGACTACCGAGTGGGCCGACAGAGGGGTGCGGATCAACGCCATCGCCCCCGGATGGATCGAAACCGATCTCAATCGGGAAGTATTGAAAGCCGACCAGGACCGGATGAACCGGATTATGGCGCGCACCCCTATGAACTGCCTGGGCGAACCGGCCGACATCGGTTGGACAGCTGCCTTTCTGGCCTCCCCCGCTGCCAAATTCATCACCGGCACCTGCATCCCGGTGGACGGCGGCGCGGCGATTGGTTTCTGAGGAGGTGGCTATGATCGGCGGCGA
This sequence comes from uncultured bacterium, assembly GCA_964005845.1. Taxonomy (GTDB): domain Bacteria; phylum Latescibacterota; class UBA2968; order UBA8231; family UBA8231; genus CAXFTV01. The sequence goes on along the minus strand of CAXFTV010000754.1, from coordinate 4,656 downwards.
AATTCTGATCGAAGGCCTCAAGGCCCAGGGAATCCGCTGTCTAGTGGGCATGCCGGGCACCCAGAACAGTCTCATCTACGACTGTCTGTTGCGCCGGGGTGGCATTGACCACTACCTGATCCGCAACGAGCAAGCCCCCACCCTGGTGGCCAGCGGTTTTGCCCGTGCCTCCGGAGAAGTGGGGGTCGCCCTCACCGTGCCGGGGCCCGGCTCGACCAATGCCTCCACCGGTCTGGGAGATGCCTGCGCCGACTGCGTGCCGGTGCTCCTGATCACCGGCGGCACCGAGGTAGCTCACGATGGGCGCGACCGCAGCAAGTGCTTTCACGGCCTCGATCAGGCGGCCTTTTTTGCGCCCATCACCCGCTTTTACGCCCGGCCGCGCTGCGTCGAAGAGATTCCCGCCGCCCTCACCGGCGCCTTCAGGGCCCTGCGGGCGCCGCGACCGGGACCGGCGGTCATCGATCTGCCGGCAGATGTAGCTGCCGCCGCCGCTGACGGCGTGCAGATTCCGGCATACGTCGAAGGAGAGCGGCCAGTGCCCGCAGCCGCGGCAATAGAAGAGGCCGCCGCTCTCCTGGGCCGCTGCCAGCGCCCGGCGATCCTGGCCGGAGGCAATGTCCTGAGCGCCGCAGCCAGCGGGGAACTGCGCCAGCTGGCCGCAGCCTGGGATGTGCCGGTGGCCTTGACCCGCCTGGGCAAAGGCGCTCTGCCCGATGGACACCCGCTCTGCGTCGAGCACTGCCAGGGACCACTGGGCCGGAGTATCCTCGAAAGTGCCGACGGCGTGCTCGCGCTGGGGTGCCGCTTTACCCAGATCGACACCGCCGGCTGGACCATGCAACTGCCCGCTCCCCTGGTGCAATTCGACCCGGACCCCGGAGAAATCGGGCGCGAATTTCCGGTGGACGGAAGCGTCGTCGGTGACCTGCAGCAGGCTCTGCCCCTGCTGCTGGACGCCCTGCGCACGCAGAAATCCCTGCACAGCGATTGGGGCACCGTCGTGGCGCAACGGCGGCGGGAGAAAACCGCACACCGCCCGCCTCTGCCGCTGATGGCGGCGATGCGGCGGATCCTGGCACCGGACGCCATCGTGGCCGCAGATGTCACCGCCATCACCTACCGGGCCTTCGACGAATTTCCCGTGTACCAACCGCGCACCTTCCTCTACCCGTGCCACTACGTCACCCTGGGTTTCGGGGTACCGGCAGCCATCGGCGCACGCCTGGCCCATCCCGACCGGCAAGTAGTGGCCTTTTGCGGCGATGGCGGTTTTCAGATGACTGCGTACGAGCTGGCCACCGCCGCCGAGCACCGGATTCAAGTGGTATTCGTGGTGGTCAACGACGGTAGCCTGAGTGCCATCCGCGGCTCCCAGGCCAAGGAATTCGACGGGCGCACCATCGATACAGATATGCACACGCCCCACCTGGCCGATCTGGCCCGGGCCATGGGTGTCCGCGGTATCCGGGTGGAGGAACCAGAGGGATTTGCCGAGGTATTTGCCGCGTCCCTGCAGCAGCAGGGGCCAACCCTGATCGAAGTCATGATGGAAGAACGGCGCGACGAACTGATTCGCCGGGTGCCGTGGATCTACCCGGATTGATGCAAAAAAAGTTTTGCCGTCATAATCCGGGCGATCTTTTTGTGCAAGTTTTTATGGCCGGCGCTCTACAACGGCGGTCTAGGCGCAAATGAACGCGTTGAATATCTTGCCGCAGGCCGCACAGGTGAGGCTAGCCCGAGACGAGAATGGTCCATCCCCATTGGGCCGTCTGACAATCTAGCCATTTACTGCTAATAACTTAAACAGTTATGCTGGACTCTTTTGGAACTTTGAGGTGGGCGGACATCGCCGATGTCGTGGTGGTCGGCCTGCTGCTGTGGGCCCTCATGGCCTGGGCCCGGCGCGTCCACGCCGGCCTGGCCCTGCTCGGCCTGGCCTTTCTGGCCGGATTTTACCTGGTCGCCCTGCAGCTGGAACTGCAGCTGACGGCGTGGTTTTTTCAAGGATTCTTCGCCGTCCTGGTAGTCCTGCTGGTAGTGGTATTCCAGGACGATCTGCGCCGTCTCTTCGAACAGATTGCAGTGCTGAGTTTGCGGCGGCGGCCGGCGCCCACCCCGGTCGACGGGATCACCATCCTGGTCCGCACCCTCTTGCAGCTGGCCGCGCAGCGCACCGGGGCACTGCTAGTTTTGCCGGGCCGCGAGCCGCTGGAACGGCATCTGCAGGGCGGCACGCCGCTGGATGCGCTAATCAGCGAAGCGTTGCTCTTGAGCATTTTTGATCCGGAGTCGCCCGGCCACGATGGCGCCGTCGTGGCCCAGGGGAACCGCCTGGTGCGCTTCAGCGTACACCTGCCCCTCTCCGAAGATCGGACCCAATTGGGCGCGGGCGGCACTCGACACGCGGCGGCGCTGGGACTGGCCGAGCGCTGCGATGCCCTGTGCGTGGTGGTGTCCGAAGAGCGCGGTACTGTGGCACTTGCCAGCAATGGTCAGCTGCAGGTGCTGGAGAAGCCCGAACATCTGATGGGGGCGCTGCGCCAGCACCTGGCGCAGCTGGGGACGGAATCCGGCGCCCACCGCACCCAGTGGAAGCGGCTGTGGCGGCGCGGTCTGGAAGCCCTGACCGCTTTTGCTCTGGCCCTGGTCGGCTGGCTGGCTTTCGTACCGGGCTCGACCGTGGACCAGATCAGCCGCGCCGTCCCCGTAGTGGTGCAGAACATGCCCGAGGGTTATGCCCTCGAAAAAGTGGAACCGCATGTGGTAGAGGTGAAAGTGGGGGGACCACGGCGGGAGTTACTGCTGGCCCGCGCGGCGGATTTTCAGCTCCACATCGATGCCGCACTGGTCAAACTCGGGCGCCGCACCTTCGCGGTATCGCACACCGCCGTGCGCCATACAACCAATCTGGAAATACTGACGGTACAACCGGAAAAAGTGCGCCTGTCGGTGCGCAAAGTGCCCTGAAGCCCGCGTGCAGCTGCGGGACGGCGTTGAATATGTATGGTTGCCTAGCTCAAATGCCGCTCCAGGCGCCGCCCGGCTTCCAGCAGACTCTCGATGCTGCGGCAAAAAGCAAAGCGGAGATAGCGCTCCCCCTCGTCACCGACCTGATAGAAATTGTCTCCGGGCACCGGTGCCACCCCCACCTTTTCGATCAGGTATCGCGCCGCCTCCATAGGCCCCCGCCCCCGCAGGGCCGCTACCTGGTGATAATCTGCAAAAAGATAGTAGGCTCCCTGCGGGGGGGAAATGCGAAAGCCGGCCCGCTGCAGAGCGCGCATTAAAACCGCGCGTTTGCGATTATAATTCCGCGCCAGTTCGCGGTACATCTCGTCCCCCAGGCCCAACAAGCGCTCGGCCCCTTTTTGCAGCGGCGTGGGCGCCTGAATGACGAGGGTGTCGTGAATGCTGCGGATGCGCCTGGTATAGGCAGCAGGCGACAGAACCCAGCCGATGCGCCAGCCCGTGGCATTGCCGGTTTTGGAAATAGAGTTTACCACGAAGGTGCGCTCCTGCATGCCCGCAAAGGAAGCCGGACAGTAGTGCCGCCTGCCATCGTAGACGATGTGCTCGTAAATCTCATCGGTGATGAGCAGAAGATCGCGACGCTGGCAAAGCTCGGCGATGAAAAGCATTTCGTCCCTGGAAAAGACCTTGCCCGTGGGGTTGTGAGGACTGTTGAGTATCAGCACCCGGGTGGTGTCGTCGACGATCTCCTCCAGCTCCCCTCGGTCCAGCTCCCAGGTGCCGCGCGCGAAATTCTCCCGCAAGGTCGCGTACTGAGGCCGCAGTCCAAAGATAGCAGCCTGGGCGGGATACATTTCGTGAAAGGGCTGCAAGACGACCACCCCGTCTCCGGGCTCGCAAAGGGCCCGGAGCACGGTAGATATACCTTCTGTAGCCCCCAGGACCACAGTGATCTCATTCTCTGGGTCCGGACGAAACTGGTAGAACCGCTGGGTGTAGTCGGCGATCTTTTGGCGCAACCCGGGCAGCCCAAAGGGATAGGAATACTGATTGAAGCGATCCCGTCGGTTTTGCAAGCGGGCGAGCAGGTCTTTCAAGGTCAGATTGAACACCTCATCCGCAGCGCCTTCCCCCTGGTCAATAAGCTGTCTGAGCGCGAGGGTTTCGAGGCGCTCCACCTGGTCGTCGGTGCCACCGACAATGGCGCTGACGCCGCCCCAAACCAGTTCGTAAAAGGGGGCTTCATCGGTAAATCCCTGGGCCAAATTGATCGCCCGGTACTCGACTGCCAATCGGGTCATGAGGCGAATGACGGATTCTTTTGTTTCCATATCTTTGGCCCCGGTCTTGATTTACATCCAATAAAGTCGTATCTTAATAGTGCTTTTTCTTCAAAATATAAATATCTGTTTTTATTTATATTAAATTTGTCAAAATCGGGACAGGACACCTGGTCGCAGCGCACGTAGTGCCGCGGGTACTACATTAACTATCGGGAAGAGTCATGTACGATATTCAGGCAGACAGGGAAAGCACATTGCGTTCCTACTTCGACGATATCGCCACCTCCGAACCCCTGACGCGCGAACGCGAAGTAGAGCTATCCGCGCGCATCAAAAAAGGAGATATGTCGGCACGCGATGAACTGGTGCAGGCCAACCTGCGCTTTGTCATCGACGT
>CAXFTV010000753.1:0-3343 GCA_964005845.1 uncultured bacterium | reverse complement strand
TGCGCGACCTAGCCGTCCTCTTAAAATGGGAGGGCGGAGTTGTTTTGCTTGGGGTGCTCAAACGGCCCATGCGCGAAGCCCTGGATGTCATGCTCGAGTTGAAGTGCGCTACTTCGGCAAAATTATCCGCCGCACTAAATAAAAATGTCAACATCGTCTGCAACCGGCTCAACGCCTTGCAGCGCATGGGGCTGGTATGCCGCATGCGCGATGGTTCCGTCGCCGGAGGAGGGCGGCAATACTACTATGTTTCCATCATTTAGAAGCAAGCGGATTTTGGCCCTTGGCATGGCACTAGGTTGTGGCCTGGGGGTCCTGGGGGCCAAGGTGCAGGAAGTCGGGGTTTTCACGGTAAAAAAGAGTGTGGAGAATTTTCGCGCTGGTCCTGATGGCCAGAAATTGGGGACCTTGCTAGAAGGGGCCGAGATCGAGCGCATCAGCCAGGAGGGGAAATGGATTCGGTTCCGGGTGGAGGGCTGGATTTGGGGTCCCTCACTGGCCGGTTTTGAAGAGGAAAAAGAGGAGTTGGATCTAGCCAAAAAGCCGCCGGAACGGCTGCCCCTGCAGGAAGAATTGCCGCGCATCAAACGCATGATAAACGATACTTACGGGGTTTTTTATGGTATCCATCTGGACAAAATAGCCCGTCGACTGGTCATGCGCTACCGGATCCGCGGCATCGATAGGGAAGACTTGCAGCACCGCCAGATGGCGGTGCAACACGAGCTCGTGAAATTGCTGCAGGGGAAATTGGATTTTGCGTCTGTGAGGATTGAAAATAATCGACCAGACGGCAGTGGCCAGGTGGGCATTGAGATCGCCGAAACTCGGGTAGAGGATATCCTGCGATATGCCAGGGGCGAAATGGGAGACTGGCGAGTTAATACGCGCATTTCCAGGGATGGGGGAAAGACCTGGGGCGACGAAAAAAGAAAAGATGATGAAAAGACCAACGAAGAAGAGGTTGTCGCCCCGCAGGGGCAAGGCTAGCTGCAGGGGCAAGGGGATTAAGACGGGTAATGCCATGTTGAATCTGCACGCAGTAAAAACCCAGATCGACCAGATGGTAGAAGATCAGCGGGGAGTCCAATTGGACTTCCAGGCAAAGTTGAATCTGGCGCTAAAAGAGCACAAAGCCCTGGCCGCCAATTGGGAGATGCTGGCCCGAAAAATAGAAAAGAGCAAAACCTCTTGGCTATTGCCCGGTCTCGTCGAAAGCCCGGATCGGCGTTATGGGCTGCCGCCGCGGCCCGAACGCATAAGTGTTGCGGCTACCGATGGGTCGCAAATTTTCCCGGATCGCCATGAAGTCTCCTCCTGTTATTTGATAAATATTGGCTATATTCTACTGCACTATGGTTCGGGGGAGAAACCCCTTATGAGTAGTAAGCCGACGCTCTATTACAAGGATGAGAATGTCTACGAGGAATGGGGCGGGCGGCGGATGTTCGTCAACCGCGAACTGGTCGGGTTGCGGCGCGGCCTGATGGAGTTCAGCGAATTGACGGAGTTGTCGCTGGCGGCACAGGAGGAGGGGCACCGGGTCCTGGCCCTATCCGACGGTACTCTTATCCTGTGGAGCTTGGAGGGCAAACCACAGGATTTCAAAGAGACCTACCTGCAGGAATTCATGGAATCGTTCGAGCGTTTGCGCCAGGCGCGGATCCCAGTGGTAGGCTATATCAGTCGGCCCGGAAGTCAGGATCTGGTAAATGCCCTCAAACTGAACCTCTGTCCTTTGGAAGTGGCGGATTGTGACCGCTGTCCCTGGAAGGGCGAAAACCAGTTCGGCTCAGCAGCGGAAAAGATCGAATCCCTGCCGGCCGATAGCGGGCAGGGGTTGCCCTGCGGCCCCCTTGAGGGGCTCAGCGATGCAGTTCTAATGCGCCAACTCCTAAAGGTGGGCGAGCGCACGCCGCTATTCAAGAGTTCATCAAAAATTCTGGACTCCTATGGACCGCACTACATCTATTTTTTCTACCTTCACGTCGGGGCTGAAATCGCCCGAGTCGAGTTGCCCGAATGGGTGGCGGAAGACCGGGAATTGTTGGATCTGGTCCACGCTTGCGTCTTTGACCAGGCGGAAAAAGGTCAGGGCTATCCGGTGACTCTAAGCGAGGCCCATGAGCGCGCCGTGGTGCGAGGGGCGGATCGCGAGGCCTTTTACCGCTTTCTGGGTGATACTTTCGTTAAAAATGATATCAAGGTTGGAATCTCGAGCAAAAGTTTGAAGAAACGGCACGCCAGCATCTAGGGCCCCAAGGAAATTCACTTCGCCTCCCGAGGGTGATTTGCACTCGGGATTGCCATTCTTTTGGAGATGGAATTTTTGAATACTTCCGAAGAGAAAAAGCGACAGACCCCCCTGAGTCGCTTCATGTCTGCCGAAGGAGCGGGCAAGGGGAGCTTTCCACCCGGGGTGGGGGAACACGTCGGCGAGGTGATCGAAAGCAGCACCACCGAATTGATTGCCGAGGCGTGCCACCTGCACGGGGCTCCTTCGTTCGGGCGCTTTATCCGGGTCGATGCGGAAATGTCGATTATCGGCATCGTCTTCAATGTTTTTACTCACTCCGTCGAGCCCAACCGGCGTCCCATGGCCTACGGCAAAACTGAAGAGGAACTGCGTTTGGAGCAACCGCAGATTTTTGAACTTTTGCGCACCGAGTTTCAAGCTCTGGTAATCGGCTATCTGGACGGCGACTCGCCGGTGCACATCGTGCCGCCGCAACCGGCGCGGATCCACAGTTTTGTCCATCTTTGCGACGATGAAGAAGTGCGGCGCTTCACCGGAACCGACGACTACCTGCGCAGCATTTTGGGGACCGCCAAATTGCCCACTGACGAATTGCTTATAGCCGCCCTGCGCCACACGCTCGAGGCCCACGAGAATTCACGGGCCTACCTGGTGCGCATGGGCAAGGAACTTTCCCGGTTGTTACGCGACGACTACGATCGTCTGAGTTCGATGATTCGGCGGATTGCCCAGTGAATGAGCAACAGAGAGGAGCACTCATGAAGGCGAAAGGGCGGCGCGACGCGCGCCTGGGGGTGATTACCCGGGGGTCGCTGGTGGAAGGGCTGGAGATGAAGCTAGATCCGTCCGAAAACATCGAGGATATGAAGGCCGGCAAATTTGTCGTCATCGAAGGGGACAAGCACGATTTCTTCTCCATGGTCACCGATATGAGACTGGAGGCGACCAATCAGGAAGTTCTGCTTCACCCGCCCGAGCGCGAGGATGAATTATTGCGCCAGGTCTTGAGCGGCACCAGCACCTACAATATCGTCTCGTTGCGACCAATGCTGATGATGCCCAAGGATCCCGCTAGCCAGGATCTGG
>CAXFTV010000752.1:0-2908 GCA_964005845.1 uncultured bacterium | reverse complement strand
GGCAGCCGTATTCGAGCTCGGCGCGCTGGCGCCGCTCCGGCAGCTGATCCGAAACGGCGACGACCTTGTACTTGCGCGGCATTTTCAAAAGGGTGAGTCCGTGAATATTGCGGCCGCTGCGGCCCTGTCCGATGATACCTACTCTGATAATCGCTCCCACAGTGAATTTTTCCTCCGGCTTTGCAGATGATAAACAAAAACAGCCGCGGCGCTCAGGGCGCCGCTGTGTCGATATCTTCTTCGGATAGCTAGGACAAATTTCTACCGCCGCCCGGTCCAGCCGCAACCACGTCCATGGACGCGGGCATCCGTATGACGGCCCGCGCCTGTTGTCCGGCGCAATTTTTACGCGCGGTGCAGATAGTCCAACTGCCCCATCATCCGATGCTGGCAGTGCGTCAGATGCAAGCCGGACGGCACTGCCGACGCCCCCCTATCGTCGGGCCCTGGGGAGCGCAAGTTATGCGGCTGCAACGCCCCCTTCTCACGTACTCGCACCCATGTCTCGATCTCGCTCTCGCGATTTATTTCCCCACTTAACTCCACGCCTGGGAATAGCCCGTATATTCCGTTGGAAAATTAGTCTATATTTGTCCCCCTGTCCATCTTCGATGCAGGACTGCAGAGCGGCGCTGGGAGCCCTGTTATCGAGCTCCGCACAGAAGGGGAAATCAGATGAACGCAAAGACAGATTTTACTTCGAAAGTACCGCCGCGAACCTATGCCAACCGTCGCGAAGAACAGGTAGAGCAGCTGCAGACCGACGCCTTGATGGCGCGTTTCGCAGCCGCGAGCGCTCATACCCTGGCTGCTTCGAAACCCAGCTCGACCAGCCGGGAAATCATCCGCTGGAGGCGCGGCCGCTCGCTCTTCAACAGCGCCTCGGTCGGCCGTACAGACCAATTCGTGCGGCGGTAGATCCCCCGCAATTCCGCAATCTGGGCATCTGTGGTGGGATTGTTGAAAAAGTTGATGGCGTGCTGGTGGCGACCGGGACGACCATGGAAGGCGCCGTGCAGGACGCATTCGGTAAAGACGACGATATCGCCCGGATCTACCTCCAGGGGAACGCAGGGAATTTCGTCCGGCGCCGTCCCGAAGGGCCTGAAATCGGGCTCATCGCTGCGTTGGCGCAGGGGTGCGAACAGGTCCGGCTTTTGCAACCGGTGCGACCCGGGTATGACGCGCAGACAACCACTCTCTCGCGTCAGGGGATCCAGGTAAAAACCGATCTTGACAAAGTGCAGACCGGAGGGACTTAAAACTCCCCCGTGCCAGGGTGTGGGCTCGACCCGCAACCTGCCTTCGGTCTGATCCAGAACGAAATCCTCGCCGAGCAAATCGACGCCGATATTGTAAATCCGGTCGTCGTCGAGCAGACTGAACAGGAAGGGCCGCCGTTCAAAAAAGGGCTGGACGTATTCGGTCTGCGTCCCGGTGAAGGGACGCCCGCTGCGAGCCTGCGCGAATATTTCCTCGGCTTCGCACTTCATGATGGCCGCCTCGTCCGGGGTGAAGAGTTGCTTGAGGACGACAAAACCGAAGGCTTCGTAATGGGCTATCTGTGCCGCTGTCAACATCGCCATACTCCTCCTCCATAAAACGCCGGCCGGCCTGCGGCTACTCGATCCAAGAACGGCGCGCGAGCCGTCGCCCACCTGGCCTCGACCGCATGGACTCCGCCCGCCTGCTGCAGCCACAGCTAAGATATCCATCTGGTGGTCCAGCGTCAAAAATGCTGCTTGAAAAAACCTTTTCAGGGCGCCGCCACCATTTGCTCAGATTTGCGCGATGCGACCCGCATGCACTATGATTGGGAGGAAATCACCGACCCTGCCGACGGCCCTCCCGGCCATCGCCAATCAGAAGAGGACACATGAAACTCAAGCTCGCCTGTGCCGATTTCACTTTTCCCATCCTACCCCACGACCAGGCGCTGCAGCTAATCGCCATGCTGGGCATCGAGGGCGTCGACATCGGTCTGTTCCAGGACCGTTCCCATCTGCAGCCGTCCACCGAATTCAAGAACGTGCGCCGCGCCGCGCAGAAGCTCAAAAAAAGGCTAGATGACCACGGCCTGGTCGCCGCCGACATCTTCCTGCAACTGGCGCTCGACTACGAATCCCGCGCCCTCAATCACCCCTCGGCGCAACGCCGACAGCGGGCGCGCGAAGCCTTCCTCAAGGCCCTGGACTACACGGCGATATGCCGGGGTAAACACCTGACGGCGCTGCCCGGTGTACACCACCGGCAAGAGCGCCGGCGAGACTCGCTGGGCCGGGCCGCCGACGAATTGGCCTGGCGTCTGGAACGGGCCAGGGAATACCGGATCACCTTTGCCATCGAGCCCCACATAGGCTCCTTTGCCGATACCCCCAGACGGGCGGAAAAACTGGTGCAGGACGTTCCCGGCCTCACGCTGACCCTGGACTACGGCCACATGTATCCACGCGGCTATTCGGAGGCACAGGTGGAACAATTGATTCAGTATTCCAGCCACTTTCACGCCCGCGCCTTCAACAAGCGCAGCGGCTCCACGAGTCTGCGGGACAATACCATCGACTGGAAGAGAGTCTTCAGGGTGATGAAAAGGACGAACTACAAAGGCTGGATCGAACTAGAATACGGCGGCAACAACGTGACCGACACGGTCATGCTGCGCGATTTGCTGCGCCAACTGGCCAAACGCAACTGAGAGAGGGGGCAAATGAGAGCATCTGCAAACGACGACATGGAACGCGAACGCGGCCGCATTGCCATAACGGGTCTAAAAGCCATACAGCTCCGCCAGGGATCCGGTCAGAGTCTGGTGCGCGTCGAGACCGATGCCGGCGTGGTCGGTATCGGCGAGGCAGGCGCCGACGGGCCGGCAACCCGGGCCAACCTGCAGTGGCTCGAACGCGTCCTC
>CAXFTV010000751.1:0-2853 GCA_964005845.1 uncultured bacterium | reverse complement strand
TATCCATATCAAGCCGCTGATTAATGGTCACCATCATTCACAACTGCAGGCAAGTTGCTATGACTTCAGTCGAACGAACTTCCATGTGCTCGGCAAGTTCGGCCACCGTAATAAATTCGCCTACAGTAAGGATCTTTACTTCTTCGACGACCCCGTCTTCTTCTTCTTCTTTGCGAGCTCGATCATAGCGCCGACGCGTTCGACCTTCATTTATTTGCGATAGGGTTTTGCGGACATTTTCCTGGACTATTTTATTATCGACACTGCGTTTTCGCTTACTACGCCCACCTTTCCAGCGCCCGCTTACTTCTCCGCTTTGGGAGGGAGGAGAAGTTTCTTTCTTCTCAATCTTTCCTCCGGCCTCAGCCAACAAATTGGGAAGGTCTTCGCGCTTCCCACGGCGCTTGGGTCGACGTTTATCTTCGCCCTCTTTTGGGGGCACGTTGGTCGGGGGAATAGAGGTGCCTGGCTGCTTGGAGGAATTCGCCGGACCGGCTGCTCCCCGCCTCCTGTTCGGTTTCCCGTCGCTTTTTGTCGTATCAGATCGGGCCTCTTGTTTTTTTGCTGGCGTTTGAGGTCCCGTCTTCTTGCGGTCTTCTTCCTGGGACTTCTGGCGCTTGACTTCTTCTAATGAACTCTTTTTTTCTTCTTCAAGCTTACGGGTAATTGCCTCCAGCATATCCTCGGTTACTACGCTCATGTGACTCCTGATTTCATATTCCATGCTTTTGAGCATCGAAATCAAAGCGTCACTGGATAGTTTTTTTTCCTTGGCGACCTGGTATACCCTGCGTTTTTCCAAAAAACATTCTCCCTTTTGGATGGAGACTTTTATTAGCTATAATTAATCCTGGTCGGACACTGCATCGGGCTGAGCCTCTGGAGCAGACTCATTTTCCTCGTTTGCCTCGACTATAGTATTTTCTGCAGCTTCGGCTGCCGGGCTCGAATCCGCAACGGTATTTTCATCGACATCTAATGGTTTGCCATCATCGATTTCGAAGATATTATTGGGTTCAGAATTTTGAGGGGGTGGATCCGCAACGGAATTTTGTTCGGCACTTGAATTTAAAGCTTCTTCAACTTCCCCTTCGACTTCCTCTTCAACTTCCCCGTTGTTTTTTTCTAAATATTCGCTGGCCGTCTGCTTAAGGGCAAGGATCTTCTCCTCTTCTTCCAGCCCGGGAACGGTCTTCAAGAGGTCAACTGTGGATTCGGAAATTTCTTTTATGGAGCTGAAACCGGATGTCGCCAAACTCAGCGCAATAAGTTCGCTGACGCCGGAAAGACGCCGAAAGGCCTCTTCGCTTTGAGTTATTTTTACCCGGCGTTCCTGGTATTCCTGCTCCGTGATTATATCCAAGCCCCAGCCAGTGAGTTGGGCCGCCAATTTTGAATTTTGCCCCGCCTTACCTATGGCCAGGGAAAGTTGGTCCTCCTCGACTAAAATTGAGGCGTGGTGCCGACGCCGGTCGACGATTACGCGGGTTACGTTGGCTGGGCTAATTGCCCGAGCAATAAAAACTTCGGGTTCATCACTCCAGGATACTATATCAATTCTTTCACCGCCCAATTCGCGCACGATAGTCTGGACTCGAGCCCCTTTGACGCCAACGCAGGCACCAACGGGATCAACTCTTTCATCACTGGAACTCACGGCAATTTTGGCGCGTTCGCCCGGTTCGCGAGCAACCCCGTGAATCTCGACAATCCCCTCGGAAATTTCGGGAACTTCTATGGAAAAGAGTTTTCTCAAAAAATCGGGGTGCGTACGCGAAAGCAGGACCTGGGGCCCCCTGGTAGATTTGAGTATCTCGTAGATCAGCCCCCGGACTGTGTCACCCTGCCTATAGCGTTCGCGGCGAATCTGTTCTTTGAGAGGAATGGCGGCTTCTGCGCGCCCCAGGTTTAAAATTATATCACCCCGACTTATCTGTTGTACAGTTCCAGCTTCAATCTGCCCCGTTCGCCCACTGAACTCGTCGTAAATTTTCTCCCTTTCGGCCTCCCTAACACGTTGAATAAGGATCTGCTTGGCCGTTTGAATGGCATTGCGTCCAAAATCGGCCAGGTCTAACTTTTCGACAACTACCCCACCCAGTTGGGCTTCATCATCGATAGCCAGAGCATCATCAAGTTCGATTTCCTGGCTGGGTTCCTGAATCTCTTCTACGACGGTCTTATGGGCGATGACTTCCATCTGTCCGCTCACAGGGTCGATATCGGCCTCGAAGTTATCGGTATTGCCATAGCGCTTTTTAGCCGCTGAAATTAGGGCATCGGCCAGAGTTTGCACCACGAGATCACGGTCTACATTTTTTTCCCGAGCGATCTGGCTTAGTGCTTCGACAATATTAAAATTATTCATCAAGTCCCCTGAAGTGTAAAAAAACTCTAAAACTCTACTTCTATAGTCGCTTTGGCGATTTCACGCCGTTCAAGTTCCTCGGTCCCGCCGGCAATCTGCAGAATCAGCCTTTCTTCCTCCCAGGCCTGCAAACGACCGTGAATCGTCTTGCCATTGGCAAGAACAATTTTTAAAAATCGATTGTGGGCCCGAGCAAAATCCCGATCGCTTTGCAGCGGTCGGTCTAGTCCGGGTGAGGTAATCTCGAGTCGATATCGGTTCTTAATGGGATCTTCTATATCCAAGAGATCAGCGGCCTCCCTGCTGATAGCCTGGCAAAGTTCAAGGGTAACACCTGAATCGGCGTGAATCAAAAGGCGCAAAGTTTGATTGTTTAAAGCACCTGTCAACTCGAGGTCTACCAGGCTGGCGCCATGATCCATAACAACGGGTTCCAATAATTCGCTAAGTCTCTCTTTTAAATCAATTTGAATACATTCTGGAAT
>CAXFTV010000750.1:0-4324 GCA_964005845.1 uncultured bacterium | reverse complement strand
CGCCGCCGGGTCCGACTGCTGCTGCCGGTACCAGGCCGCCAGCAGGTCGTGCAGTTCGTAGTTCCAGGCCAGCACGTCCAGGTCGGCGGCGATGGCGCCGGCGAGCTCCCCAAAGGCGGCGGCGCTGGGCTGCAGATCCGCCCGCATCTCGGCGCCGATGGCGGCGCTCATTTCCGCGAGCGAGTGGAAATGGTTGTAGATGCCGACGGCCAGGACGGGAATGCCCGCGACCAGGAAATAGAGCAGCAGCAGCTTTCTGCGAATGGACATATTCACTCATCCGGTGGAAAGTTCAAGACAGATCGCGCCCGTCGGCGCAGCTCAGATCTCGGGTTCCAGTTTGGGGGCCCGCATCAGCCACAGATCGCCCCCTTCCTTGTTCGCCCTCAGCAGCAGACTGCCGCCCGGACTCCAGCCAACCGGTGTCCCCCAGGACTTGCCGCGATAGATCAAGGTGGTTTTATCGGTTGCCAGGTCGTAGCGGTAGACCTGACGCTGACTTTGGAAAGTGATGCCAGCGCCGTCCCCATCCCACAAGGGATTGCTAAACACCCCGGCATTGCCTCCCTCGACGGCGCGGACCGCCCCCGTCGCCCGTTCGAGCAGCCACAGATCATCCGTTCCGCTCCGATCCGAGACGAAAGAGATGAATTTGCCCCCGGGCGAAAACTGCGGACTCAGTTCGCTGGATTTTTCCCAGGCCAGCAGGCGCACCGCCTTGCCGCGGCTGGCGGGCACGGAGTACAGATCCGCCTTTGCCTGGCCGGCCTCCTGGCCGCCATAGACGAGCTGGCGGCTGTCCGGCGACCAGTCGTAGCCCCGCTGCACGACGCCGCCGAAGGTGATCTGGCGCTTTTTTAAATTGCGCAGCGAGAGGGTGAAGAGGTCCTTGTCGCCCTCGCCGTGGGTGGCCACGTAGGCGAGGCGCTTGCCCGAGGGCGCCCACGGGCGCCGGTTCAGGCTGATCTCCCCGGCGGCGACCAGCTCCTGCACCTCTCCGTCCTGCATGCCGATCCGGTACAGGACGTGGCTCTGGTCCGCCTTTACCAGCTGCAACAGCAAGCTCTGCTCGTCCGGGTGCCAGCGCATCTGCGCCCCCAGCCATTCCTGCACCGCAAAGCGGCGCACCACCCTGCCCTGCAGGGGCTCCCGGCCCAGGCGGTATTCCTTGAGCAAAACCGCGCTGTCCTCGAATGCGGCCACCGCCAGCAGCGCCCCCGAGGGCGAGGGCTCCATACCGACGATCTCGTCGCCGATGGGCAGCTCGGCACGGGTTTGGGCACCGGCCGCCAGCGTAAATAGACCGTCGCGCCTGTGACCGCCATTGAAGGCCAGCAGCGGCTTCCCCGGCACCCAGCTCGGCACAGTAGCGCTGAAGAAAGGCATGCCCAGCACTTTCTGCGTGCGGCTGCCATCCGCGGCGCTGGCGTAGAGTTGAACGCCGCCGGTGCCCGGACTGGCATGGGAATAGAGAATGAAGCGGCCGTCCGGCGACCAGACCGGGCACCACTCCCAGCCCTCCGCGGAGGTCAGCTGGCGCTCGGCCCCGGTATCCACCTCGACGATCCAGATATCCCCGCCCCCCAGCCCCGGGGTGGCCCGATCCGAGGTAAAGGCGATCTGGCGGCCGTCCGGCGACCAGCTGTGGGGAATGAAATCGCGGTGGGGATTCCGGGTCAGCTGCTCGATGGCGCCGGACCGCAGATCGCGCACCCATATATCGTTGTTGCCACCCTTGCTGGAGGTAAAGGCGATCCGCGTGCCGTCCGGCGAGAAGCTGCTGATCGCAAAACCGACGGCGGCGAGCGAATCGGCATCGGCGGTGACCTGCCGCGGCGCCTCGTCCGCAAAGGGGTTCCTGGTCCACAAATTGGTGCGGTCGCCGCGATCGGAGGCCCACAGCAGCGACTTGCCGTCGGGCGCCCAGCTGGCGTAGAGATCGGTCGCTTCGTCGAAGGTGACGCGAATCCTTTCCCCGCCGGCGGCGCGGCGGATCCAGATATCCTCGTTACCCGATTCGATCGAACCGAAGGAAATCCACTCGCCGTCCGGCGACCAGGCGATATCGCGCAAATTGGCCTCGGTATCGACAAAGGGTATGGGGCCCTCGGCCGCCAGCGCCGCGGCGAAATAATCGCCGCTCTCTTCGGCGGCGGCAGGACGTGACGCCGGGCAGAGCAGCGCCGCGGCGACCAGGGCGATGGAGAAGAGCCGCAGCGACGCGAGGGCAGCGGACAGGTGGAATTTTTTAGCACTCAAAGGCGGACTCCTGAGTCGGCCGGGCGGGCGGTCCGGGCAGTATTAAATGAGGAAACCCGGCGGCGAAGGCCGGGATTGGATGACCACAAGATAATATTTGACACATACAGGAGCAAGCGCGATTGTACAGCACGGCTATGAGCTGCTTCCACGGTGCGCATCGGGCCCTCTGGGCCGGACTGGCCCCGGCGGCACTTTTTGCCTTTTTTCGACGTCGGACTCGCGCCCCGCCACTGCCGGTTCATCAACTTTGCGACGATCTATTTCCACGATGCAGAACAACGAAAAAAAAACCACCCCGGCTGAAATTGCAGACCTCGAACGGGAATTCGCCTTCCTGCAGCGCCGCTGCCGCCAGTTGGGCGTTCCCGTACTCATCGTCTTTGAAGGCCACGTGGGTTCGGGGCGCGGCGCCATGATAAATCGGCTGATCCAGCCCCTGGACCCGCGCGGCTATGCGGTTTCCTGTATCACCACGCCGACCCCGGACGAGCAAATGCGCCCTTTTCTCTGGCGCTTCTGGATGCGCTTGCCTTCGGCTGAGCGCATGGCCATCTTCGACCGCAGCTGGTACTGGCAGATCCTCGAGGAGCGCCTCTGCGGCAAATTGGACGAGGATGGCCTGAACAGGGCTTACAAAGACGTGACCACCTTCGAAAAGCAGTTGCTCGATGGCAATATCCTGATCTTCAAATTCTTTCTGGAGATTTCCCAGAGGGAACAAAGGGCGCGCTTTGAAACCTTCCGCCGCAACCCCGCTAGCTCCTGGCGCACAGCGGACAATACGCCCTTCAATCGGTATAACTACGGGGACTACAAGAAGGCGGCCAGGGCCATGATCGCGGCCACCGACACCGGCGCTTCGCCATGGAAAGTCCTCCGCGCCGATCACGCGCCAGCGGCCAATGCCGCCATCCTGGCCCACCTCGTCGCCGCCCTGCAGCAGCATCTGGACGGATCGGCAGCGCCCCCCCCTGCTGCGGCAGCGCTTTCCGGGCCTGCATTGCCCGCGTTTGAGGACGCGCCCGCCCTGCGACAAGTGGACCTTTCCAGACACTTGAAGAAAGATGCCTACCGCGATCTCCTGGCCCGGCGGCAGCGGCAAATTTTCGCCCTGCACCACAAGCTTCACCAACTCCGCATACCCGTGTTGATCGTCTACGAGGGCTGGGATGCTTCGGGCAAGGGAGGGAACATCCGCAGATTGACCCAGGAGATGGATCCCCGCGGCTATGAGGTCGTGCCGACGGCGGCCCCCACCGAGAGCGAGAAAATGCATCACTACCTCTGGCGCTTCTACAACAAATTCCCCCGAGCGGGCCACGTGGCTATCTTCGATCGCTCGTGGTACGGCCGCGTCCTGGTGGAGCGGGTGGAGGGCTTTTGTGCGCAGGCCGACTGGCAGCGCGCCTACGGGGAAATCAACGAAATGGAGGAGTACTTCTGCAATTTCGGCGGCCTCGTCGTCAAGTTCTGGATGCATATCGACAAGGAAGAGCAGGCGCGGCGCTTCGAAGAGCGCGAGGCAACCCCATTCAAGCGCTGGAAAATGACCGAAGAGGACTGGCGCAACAGGGAAAAATGGGAGGCCTACGCAAGAGCCGTCGATGAGATGTTTCTGCGCACCCACACGCCGCACGCTCCCTGGACGGCGGTCGCGGGCAACTGTAAACGCCATGCCCGGATTAAAACCCTGGATGTCGTAATTGCGGCCATCGAGGCGAGAATCGCCAGGCCAAGCAACCGCCCTGCTTGAATGGTCGGGGTCCCTCCCGCCCCCTCAGCGGCAAAAACCCGGCAAGGGGACCGAATCCAGCCGCCGCTGGGAGGGGCCCTATTCCACCGGCATCCAGGGGCAGACGATGACGCCGATCTGGCTGGAGGACGACCGCTTTGTGGTACTCTACAACAAACGCTTCGGCGACCAGAGCGTGCAGATGTGCCTGGTGCGCGCCTCCGGGCCGAGCTGGGTGGTGGAATTCGCAGGCATGCTCTACGACGGCCGGGCGCGGCTCGAGCTGACCGACGAGATCAGCAGTCAGGAGCAGATCGGCCTGATCCAGTT
>CAXFTV010000749.1:0-5958 GCA_964005845.1 uncultured bacterium | reverse complement strand
GCCTCGTCGACCAGCTGGCGGGTAGGTGGTCCGCACAGATTGCCCGGCATGCGCTCCAGGCGGGTGGCCGGGGTTTTGAGTCCGCTATAGGGTTTGCCCGGTGGCAAACTGAAGATCACGCCGCGGACAAAGCAAAAGGGGTCGGCCGTCTCCAGGACGGCATCGATCTGGGCCGGGTCCACGGTGGGTTGTAGTTTGAGGAAGACCGGCGGCAGGTCGGCGTAGTCCCGGTAGCCAGCGAGCAGGGCGCGCAGCGGGGCCGGCTCGTCGAAGGGGCTGCGGCCCCCGGTGGTGTTGGGACAGTTGAGATTGAGGGTGAGATAGTCGGCCAGGCCCACAAAAGGCGCAGCGGCCTGGACCAGTTCTGCAATGGTCTCGTCGACCCGGGTGGGCCGGCCGGTATTGGTTTCGACCAGGTTGACTCCCAGGGGTACGGGCAGGCGAAGGGGGTGCAGACGGGTGGCCACGGCTGCGGCGCCGTCGTTGGGCACGCCATAGTAGACCACGATGGACAAATCGTCCGGCAGGCGAAAAAGGCGCGGGCGCGCGCTATTGCCGCGCGAGGCATGGGCCGAGACCGAACCGATTTCCACGGCGCCAAAACCCATCGTCGCCAGAGCCGCAGCGGCGCGGCCGCTTTTGTCGAAGCCGGCGGCCAGGCCGACGGGATTCTCGAAATCCAGCCCGGCGACGGTGGTGCGCAGGCGCGGATCGCAGAAGGTGTAGAGGCGGGCGAGCATTTTGCGGGCCACGGCGAAAGCTCCGAGAGACTGCCCCAGCGCCAGGGTGCGTTCGTGAACCCACTCGGGGTCGCAGCGGAACAGGAGGGGGCGGATACACCAGCGGTACATCAGGCATCCTCGAAGAGGGTCGGGTCGTGATCCCGCAGGGGGAAGCGGGGTATAACCCCTTTGTTGACGATGTTTTCCGGCGCCGGCCAGTAGCCGCTGAGAATCGCTACCAGATTCTGGATTCCGGTGGTGGAGACATCGACTACGGACTGTACTGAATGGGCCGAAACATGCGAGGTCAGGATTACATTATCAAGTTCCATCAGGGGGTGCAAGGGGGGCTTGACCGCTTCGATAAAAACGTCGATTCCCTCATAGGTATCTAACCCGGCACCGGCCAGGTGGCCGGTGCGCAGCAGGCGCACCAGGGCATCCTCGTCGACCAGGGCACCGCGCGAGGTGTTGATCAGGAAGGAGCCGGGCTTCATCTTGCGCAGGGTGGCCTCGTCGAAGAGATGGTAGGTGGCGTCGTTGAGCGGCAGCTGCAGGGAGACGTAGTCGGACTCTCGCAGCAGGGTGTCCAGGTCCACCATCTCGACTCCGAGGGCGTCTGCGCTCGCGGTGGGCGCCCGCATGTTTTTGCGCGTCGCCAGGACGCGCAGGCCGAAGCCCTGGGCACGTCGGGCGACCAGCTCCCCAGTGGCACCGAAGCCGACGATGCCCAGGGTGCAGTGGGAGAGCCGCTGGATCGCAGTGGATTCTTTGCGCGCCTGGGGGAAATTACCGGCGCGCATGTACTGCTCCATCCACGGTAGCCGGCGGGCCAGGGCCAGCAGCAGGGCCATGATGTGATCGCTCATCTCCTCGACGCAGAAGAAAGGGGCATTGGAGACGACGATGCCCCTTTCTGCGGCGGCGGCGACATCGATTTTATCGGTGCCGTTGCCCAGGCGCGAAATCATGCGGCAGCGCTCGAGGGCGTCGACGACGGGCAGGGGCAGGGCCGCGGCTATGACCAGGACCGCATCGCAGGTGGCCACGTGCGGAATAATTTCTTCCGGCGTGGTGGCTTCTACCTGCAGGGGTTCCAGACCGTAGTGCCGGTAACAGGAGTCTTCGGCTGCACCGATGGGATACATGGCGGCATTGAGGCGCACAATGCGGAAGTCTTTCAGGTGAGCCCACTTGCTCAAAACAGCACCTCTGGATTCAGTCCAGGTTTATCGCCCCTAGCTCGAGGGCGGCCAGGTCCTGGAGCAACTGTTCGCGCTCGGCGGCCGTCAGGGGGGAACCGGGCGGCCGTGGTGCGCCACAGTCGGTGTCTATGCGGGCGCCGACCAGTGTTTTGACGCTGGCCAGATAGTCGAACTTCGTGGCGGCATTCCAGGCCTCGTTGGCACGGCGCTGGGCCGCTTCGGCGCGCGCCAGGTCGCCCGCCTGGTAGGCGTTCCAGATCTCGACCCACAACTCGGGGGCGTAGTTGGGCGGGCCATCGACGCAGCCGCAGGCGCCCGCCACCAGACCCGGCAGCATGAGGCTGGCACTGCCGATGAAGCAGCTGAGTCCCATAGCGGCAAAGATCCGCACATTGCCGAAGTTTGGCGAGGAGTGCTTGAGACCTTTTAGCTGCGGGACGCCGTCTTGAATTTTGCGCATCAGGTCTGGGGTGATCTCGACCCCGGTGGAACCCGGCAGATTGTAGACGAAGAGGGGCAGATCGGCGGCGGCACCCACTATGCGATAGTGCTCGACGATTTCCGCGTCGCCCCGATGGTAGAAGAAGGGCGGCACGCAGCAGATGGAGTCGACGCCGACGTGGGCCGCATGTTCGCTGAGGCGGGCGGCGCGGGCAGTGGTGGCGGCCCCCACGTGCATGATATTGACGACGCGGCCCCGGTTTTGTTCGGCGGCAATTGCGGCGATTCGCTCGTTTTCTTCGTCGTCCAGCAGGACGCTCTCGCCGGTGCCTCCGGCCAGCCAGAAGCCGTGGGCGCCGGCCCGGATGTTGAACTCCAGGACTTTGCGAAAGGCCTCTTCGTCGAAGGCGCCCGCCGGGTCCATGGGGGTGATGGTAGCTGGAAATATGCCCTGAAACTCGCTCATTCGGTTTCTCCTTATGGGGTATTTGCTCCGGGCCAGGGGCCCGGTGGTATTTGCGGCAATTCTCGAAGGCCTGTTTTAACCTGGTAGATCTGCAGGCCGCGGGCGCGATAATTGGCAAGTGCTTTTGGATGATCCAGGCTGCAGGTATTGACCCGGATGCGCGCCGCATTCCACGCCCAGGCGAGTTGGATTGCCCGGGTCAAGAGGTAGCCGCCCAGACCCTGGCCAATAAATTGAGGCAAAAGGCCGAAGTAGGCAATCTCGACATCGCCGTTGGCCTGGGCTTCGAGTTCGAAGTAGCCCGCCGGGTTGCCGCCCAGGTAGGCCACCCAGGGTTGTACTTGCGGGCGTTGCAGCCAGTCGAGCCAGTCCCGGTAGCTCCAGCCCAGGCGATCTACCCAGTACCAGGCGCCGCCAACGGCGGTGTAGAGAAAGCGGTTCAATTCCGGGGTCGGGACGGCGGCCTGGAGGATTTCGGCTTTGCAGGAGGGACGCTGGCCGGGGCGCAGTGCGGCCGGGTTTTTCATTTCCAGATAATAAGTGGTAACCTCGACCTGCATGGCGGGCGCCTGGTTTATTTTTCCGGGGATGGAGAGTGGAATCGGTGTATATATTAGCGCGGGAAACCACCAGCAGCAAGTTTGCAGCAACTGGAAATGGGAGGCAGGGAGCGTCCTGGGGGAGAAAGTTGAAGCCGCCGGAAGCATTTTTCTCTATCTTTATGAGAAAAGGAAAAATAGCCAGCTGGAGCTAGCGATGATCCTTAAAAGCGAAGAAGAGTTGCGCCTCCTAGTCGAGCGAATCTTGCTGGCAGCAGGAGCCGACGAGCGCAATGCCGCAGGTGTTGCCCAGCATCTGGCGCGGGCAAATTTGAGCGGCGTCGACACCCATGGCATCTGGCAATTGCGCGGTTACGTTGAAGCCATACAGGCGGGCGAATTGCAGCCCAGGGCCTGGCCCGAAATCATCCAGGAGGGTGCCAATCACGTTCTGATTAGTGGCAACTGGACCTTTGGGCACATAGCGGGCCGCTACGCCACGGAAGTGGCCATAGAGAAGGCCCGGACGCAGGGCATGGCGGTAGCAGGTGTGGTGCAGATAACCCATTTCGGTCGCCTGGGCCACTATGTGGAGATGGCCGCTGAAGCCGGTATGATCGCCGTGGTCATGGATGGCGGTCTGTCTGAAACCACACCGGTTTCCGTTCCCTACCAGGGCAGCAAAGCCGTTCTGAATACCAACCCAATCGCCATGGGTTTTCCGGCGCGCGAGGGCTGGCCGATGATGTTCGATTTTGCTACTACTACGCTGTCGGGCAGCAAGATCGCCAATTACCGGGAACGCGGGGCCCAGTTGCCTCCGAACAGCGTCGTGGACAAAGAGGGCAACCCCAGTGTCGATGCGGAAGTCTGTTTCGGGGGCGGCGGCAATTTCGTGCCCTTTGGGTTGCATAAAGGTTACGCCCTGATGATGGGGGTAGAGTACTTTGGGCGCATGCTCACGGGCAGCGATGCCTACGCCGAGGCGGGTCGCGGCGGCGATATCATGGGCCACCACGGGGTGAGCTTGATCGTCATCAAGGCCGATTTATTTCGTCCGCTCGCCGATTTTTCCGAGTCGGCCGAAGCGATGCAGCACCGGGTCAGGGCGGTGCCCGCGGCCCCTGGTTTTGAGGCCGTGCAGGCGCCGGGCGATATGGAGTTCCGCAGTCGGGAGGAACGGCGGCGCGATGGCATTCCGGTTGCCGAAAATGTCTGGCAGACCATAACTGAACTGGCCCAATCCCTGGGCCTCGAGGAGATCTGAGAGGTGGGCAAGAAAATACGGGTTGGCGTGCTTTTTGGCGGGCGTTCCTGCGAACACGAAGTTTCGCTGCAGTCGGCGCGATCGGTGCTGGAGGCCATCGACAGGGACAAGTACGAGGTGACCATGATCGGCATTTCCAAGGAGGGCAGTTGGCTCCTCGCTGCCGATGCCCTGGAGGTGCTGCAGACCGGAGTGGTAGAAGGCGAAGAGCTAGTGCCGGTGCTGCTGGACTATCCGGGCAGCAGGGAACTGGTGGCCAGGGAAGCGGGGGGCATGAGCCGGGCAGTGGATGTGATTTTTCCCCTGCTGCACGGTCCCTTCGGGGAAGATGGCACGGTGCAGGGGCTGCTGGAATTGGCCGGGGTAGCCTATGTGGGGGCCGGCGTGCTGGGTTCGGCCGTGGGCATGGATAAAGAGATGATGAAGCGGGTCTTTCGCGCCGAGGGCTTGCCGCAGGTGGAATATCTGGTGGTGCGCCGCAAGCGCTGGGAAAGGGAGCCCGCGCTGGTGCGCCGAGAAGTCGAGGCGCATCTATCTTATCCGCTTTTTATCAAGCCGGTAAATATGGGTTCCAGCGTCGGCGTCAGCAAAGCCCACGATGGCGCAGAATTTTGTCGCGCCATGGACGAGGCGGCGCTCTACGACTACAAGATTATCGTCGAGGCCGATGCCCGCGACTGCCGCGAGGTGGAGTGTGCGGTGCTGGGCAATGAAGAGCCGCGGGCATCGATGGTGGGCGAGGTCGTTCCGGGCAATGAATTTTACGACTACAATGCCAAGTACGTGGACGACAATTCGACTTTGCTGATTCCGGCGCCGCTAAAACCCGAAAGCGCGGAGCGAATCCAGCAGCTGGCCCTGCAGGCCTTTCGCACCGTGGAGGCCGCCGGGCTGGCGCGGGTGGATTTTTTTGTGCGCCGGGAAGACGAGTCCATATACATAAATGAAATCAACACCATCCCGGGTTTTACGCCGATAAGTATGTACCCCAAGCTGTGGGAGGCCAGTGGTGTCAGCTACAGCGAACTGATCGATCGTCTGATCCAGCTGGCGCTGGAACGGCGCGCGGAACAGCATAATACCCGGACGGTGCTGTAGAATATTGCGCGGGGAAAATTCATGCAACAAGGCTTTTTTAACAAAGGTAAGGTCAGCAATCTGATCTCTTTTTGTTTGCTGGTCGTGGGCCTGGGCACGTCTTCGCAGACGGCCTGGAGTTCCTGGGTTCTGGCCGCGGGTCTGTTCGGTTTTGCCGGGGGCATCACCAACTGGCTGGCGGTAAAAATGCTCTTCGACCGGGTGCCCCTGCTCTACGGTT
>CAXFTV010000748.1:0-4977 GCA_964005845.1 uncultured bacterium | reverse complement strand
ATACTTCGGCACTGAGCCACTGCGGCAATGGCGCGTCGGCAAAGGGCTCGCCGTATGTGGCCGGAACGCGGTACGGGGTGTGCACATCCCAGTAGTTGAGATGCAAATACCAGTTGTCTTCGGCGGCGTGGTCGTCGAGCCATTGCATCACTGTTGGCGTGACTTCTTCGGCCGATTCCATACCGCCCTTGCCGGTGTTGTGGATCTCGTTGAAGCCGGCGTAGAAATGCCAGGCGGCATGGCGCTGGCCGAAGGGTGAGACCATGGCGGTATGAAAGCCAAGTTTTTGCAGCGCGCGGGCCATGCCCTGGGTGTCGAATAGATCGCGAAAGTTGCGCGCCAATCCTTCGTTTTTGGGCTGTGCCGCGGTTGCCCCATGTCCTACCACGCCGGTGTGAATGCCGAAGCGGCCCGAATAGAGCGCCGTGCGCGAGGGCAGACAGGGAGCGTCCGAGGCGTATACATTGGAACAGCGCAGTCCAGTGGCGGCCAGGGCATCGATTGTCGGCGAGGTGTTGCGGTGATAGCCGTAGCAACCTAAATGGGACGGGGTTAAGGCATCGATGTCCAGATAGAGAATGCGCATGAGAAAATAAAATAACTCCCGAGGTTTTGTCCGACCGCCCTGGTTGCGGGTTGAAGGGAAGGAAATTAGTGGGTGTCCATATAGGCGTCGAAGTCGATTACCACGCCCTGGTCTGAGGAGGCTCCCAGGGCATTGATCAGGCCCACCGTTTTCAGATTATTGCGGCCGGAGAAAGCAGGTTCGACGCCCTTGCTTACATAGCCGTAAAATCCGTCCAGCAGCGTTTCTTCCGGGTGGGGATTTTCGTCCATCGCTATGATTTCGTCGGCTTCGGCTCCAGGCCGCCGCAGCGACAGGCCGTCGGCTACTTCTTCGACGGTGCCTTTTTCGCAGTCAAGGCGCCAGCTCGAGCCGCTCTTGTGGGTGGCAAAAGTGCATTGAAAATTAAAGGTTGTGCCATTGTCGAATTCAATCCAGCCATCAATGGCGCCGCCGCCTTTATAGGGGCTCCAGGGAGGATTGAAGCTATGGCAGAAAAGGCGTTTGGGTTCGGCGTCCAGCAAGTGCCGCAACTGGTCGAAGTCGTGGATGCCGCGTTCCCACAAATAGGCATGGTCATCTGTGCCCGAGTGGTGCACCCGGGGGCGCCAGCCGTATTTAGTCATCAGGCCAAAGGCGGGGCGACCCAGATCGCCGCTGCGCAGCAGGCGGCGGATGGTCTGGACGGGCGGGTAGTAGCGGGCGTTCTGGGTAACGGCAATTTTGACCTCGTGCGCATCCGCTGCGGCAATTATTTGGCGCGCCTGGCCAAGATCTTTGGTAAAGGGTTTTTCGACCAGTACGTGCTTGCCGGCCGTGACGGCCTCCAGACATTGTTCGGCATGCAGATCGGGTGGGGTGATAACCACCACGGCATCGGCCTCAACCGCTTGCAGGGCGGCGCCGAGTGAAGAGAAACAGGCCGCTTCGTCTAGATTCGCTATTTGTCGTGCTTGGGCCAAATTTTCTGCGCTGACATCGACTAGGGCCACGGCTTGAAAATCGCTGCGCTCTTGGAAGCGGTTCAGTGGCCAGCGGCCGCGGCCACCGGCTCCTACATGAATAGTTCTGAGGGTCATTTTTTTTGCTCCAATCAGGTGCGAGTTGGGTGCGCGAAAGGTTGTTGGCGATAACCTGGAAAATGCTTAGAAAAGAATGAAAACGGAATATACGAAATATATACAAAGGCAAAAAGGGCCTCAAAGGGAAGTACTGCAGCAGGTCGCGCTGAGCGGTGTTTTTATCCTCGCGACGCATGCTGGTTTATCGTTTTGGCTGCTTCTCGGATCCGCGTTTGCACTAAATAGGGCAGTGCAGTATTGTACCCGCATGGCTGTTTGAGCGGAGAAACTTATTGAGGAAACCAGGATTGATGGAACAAAGAGACTACGACTTGATCGTGATCGGCACCGGTCCGGGGGGTGAGGGTGCGGCAATGAAGGCGGCAAAAGAGCGGGTGCGGGTGGCGGCCATTGAGCGCTATATCACCGTTGGCGGCGGCTGTACGCACTGGGGCACGATCCCTTCTAAAGCGCTGCGCCATCAGATCTCGCGAATCAGCGAATTCAACGATAATCCGTTGATGGCAGGGATTCAGGTACAGCCGGACTATCCAAAAATTGTGCGCGCGGCCGCCAGCGTGATTAACCGCCAGGTACATATGCGCGAGACTTTTTACAGCCGCAATCAGGTGCGCACTATTGAGGGACAGGCTTGCTTTGTCGATCCGCATACCCTAACAATTTCCGATCCCAACGACCTGGGCGGTGCCAATACGGCAACGATCACCGCTGATAAGTTTATTATTGCCACCGGCTCGCGGCCGTACCGGCCCCAGGACATAGACTTCGATCACCCCCGTATCTACGATGCGAACACGATTCTCGACAAACTAGATTTCACGCCGCGGTCGATTACAGTTTATGGCGCTGGCGTTGTGGGTTGTGAGTATGCGTCGATGTTCCGCGGCCTGAATATGAAGGTAAACCTGATTAATAACCGCAGTGAATTGCTGAGTTTTCTCGACGAGGAGATCATCGATGCGATCAGCTACCATCTGCGCGACCAGGGCGTTATTATTCGGCACAACGAAGAATACGAGCACGTCGAAGGCTTGAGTGATAGCGTGGTATTGCATCTCAAGAGCGGAAAGCGAATTAAGAGCGATGTCATTTTGTGGGCCGCGGGGCGCACGGCGAATGCGGAAAATATGGGCCTGGAAGATATTGGCATCGAGCTGGATGGCCGTGGGCGGGTGGCCAGGATCAATGAGAACTTCCAAACGGAATTGCCGCATATTTATGCCGTGGGTGACGTGATCGGCCCCCCGGGACTGGCATCGGCATCGTATGATCAAGGGCGCTTTGCGGCCGAACACGCAGTGACAGGTGAATGCGACTACCGCCTGGTGGCAGATATCCCAACTGGAATTTACACCACTCCGGAAATATCGAGCATAGGCAAGACAGAGCGCGAGTTGACCGAGGAGAAGGTGCCCTATGAGATTGGTCACAGTCAATTCAAATCGCTGGCGCGAGCGCAAATCCGCAACGTCACGGTGGGTATGTTGAAGATTCTGTTTCACCGCGAGACGCTGCAGATTCTCGGCATCCACTGCTTCGGTGCGCACGCGGCCGAGATTATCCACATTGGGCAGGCCATTATGTCCCAGAAGGGCGACGCCAATACACTGGAGTATTTTGTCAATACGACGTTTAACTATCCGACCATGGCCGAGGCCTACCGCGTGGCGGCGCTCAACGGGTTGAATCGGTTGTTTTAAGGCGCTGGCCAATGCGCGTATACAGTAATTACCCTAGCTCGTAATCTTTCTCGGGTCGAGGCGGGTTGCCCCAATGACCCTCCGGATCCGTACAATTAATCAGCACCCCTTCCTTTTCCCAATCGTAACCCGGTATCGCCCGCACATCGGGAGTGCAGTAGCGCAGCGTCAGTCCACAGCGGCGGCGATCCGACTCATTGTAGTGGGAACTGTGGAGCAGCAAGTCGGAGTGAATGGAGATCTGGCCGGCCTTGAGTTCGATATCGACTATGCTGCCGTAGCGTTCGACATCGTCAACTGTTTGATTGAGGACATTATTTTCGTCTGCTTCGCTGGCGCGGAATTCCAGCTGGCCCTGGCGATGCGAACCGGAGACGAAGCGCATGCAGCCATTGGCGACATCGGTATCATCTATGGCCAGCCATACGGTGGCGGTCTTCGAAGGAGTGAGGGGCCAGTACGAGGCATCTTGATGCCAGGCTATGGTGGTCCCATCATGGGGCATCTTGCAAAAGTACATGGCGGCCAATCCGATCAACTCGGGCCCGAGCAAATCGCTGACGCAGCCGAGGATTTGAGGGTGGTGCATGAGGTCGTAGACTTTGCCGAACTTGAGATGGGCCGAACCAAGGGAAAAGCTGCCCTGGCCAGCCTCGAGGGCTTTGGCCAACTGCGGGTCGAACAAGGCCCGGTGCTGGTCAATCTCCGCCGCGTTGAGGATGTGGATATCCTTGATAAACCCATCGCGGTTAAAGATCTCGACTTGTGCCGGGCTCAGCGTTGTCGGTTGTTCGCAGGTACTGGGATAAAAGCGTAGATCCCGTTTCATGGTGCGCAGCTGTTCGTGGGTAGGAGCCGTCTTGTACGCATTGTTGATCTGGCTGGTCATAGTATGCCTTTCAGGGAGGCCGATGTACAGAGTGATATAGTTTTAGTTGTTGCGGTAATTTTGGGTATGTCGCCGGCGGCGGGAAACTAGATTTAGTCTCCTGTCAATCAGGTAACTCATGTTATTGGACAACGCGATATGCTGGAACCGCACGGGATGCTGAGGGCAATATAGGGTTCCGGCACTGGAAAAGGCAAGTTTAACCAAGAGATCTATCTGCAAGTATGGGAATTTCAAAGGGCCAATTTAGGGTTAGCGGGAATTTATCTAGAGCGTCCCGTGGCGCCGCAGCCAGGTCCTTGTGCTGCTGGCCGGGGCAGGTGTGAACTTGATTTACCGATTGGGCATTTTTATATTTTGCCATGAGTAAGTGTCCCAGATTCGGGTTGGGCGACTGCCAGGTATGCTGGAGGTCGCCGGCAATATCAATTGCCAAATCCGTTTCCGCTTTGAGCCAAGTGCACCCCCTTCTAATATTTCGGGCGCGTGTTATCCTTAGCAAGGAGAGAGCGATATGAACCAGTTCCAGGCATCTTCAGGCCCGGCGGTGGCCTACGCCGACACCGAGACACGGGCGACTTTTCTCATCCAGACCTATCTGAATCTGCTCGGCTCGATCTGCGCCTTCGCGGCCATCGAGATCTACCTGTTCAAGAGCGGCATGGCCGCCGCAATCGCCGCCGCCCTGATGGGCACCAGTTGGCTTCTGGTCCTGGGCGGCTTCATGATCGTTGGCTGGCT
>CAXFTV010000747.1:0-5074 GCA_964005845.1 uncultured bacterium | reverse complement strand
GTAGTCAGCAACGGTTGAATCAACCAATCAAACAAGAAGTAGCCCTTTGAAAAGTCACAAATCCACAATTGTTCAAATTGCGTGCCTTACCATAAAAAATAGCCTCTTGCAAGTAGAATTATACCTGCAAGAGGCGTAATGGTGGGCGATGCCGGGCTCGAACCAGCGACCCCCTGCTTGTAAGGCAGGTGCTCTGACCAACTGAGCTAATCGCCCCAAAAATCCTGCCGCCCCATGCGCGCAGCGATGCGCTCTGGGCAATCTCCATTCAGAAGAATAATAGCCCAAAAATCCCATTCGCGCAAAAGGCCCGATCCCACCTGCAACCCCGCGGCCACAGAGGCTGCCGGATGCCGATCTTTTTTAAACCAGCATTAGAAAAAAACGTGCGGGCAAATTCAGACAACAACCAGCACTTTCACGACTTTGCGCCACCCGGCAGCCGATTTGACCGAACCTGGAGGCGACATTATATTCAGCACTGTTCGACTTCTATAAAAAATCAGAGCAAGCAGACAAAGAGATGACTTTCGCCACCACCTATCGATATTATTACTCCACCTCCGGGGGCTAGGACGCCGTCGCTATACCAACCGCAAGTACGCGCATCCGGCCCCTGATTTTTTCAGGGGTTTTTTTTGTTCAAGCGAGGAGACGACTACACTATGAACCTGCTCGAAGACTTGGAATTCAGGGGCCTGCTCTACCAGATCACCGACCAGGAAAACCTGGCCCAGCGCCTGCAAAGCGGCCCCCTGGCTCTCTACAACGGCTTCGACCCGACCGCCGATAGCCTGCATGTGGGCAGCCTCCTGCCCATCCTGCTTTTGCGCCGCTTCCAGCAGGCCGGACACACCCCCATCGCCCTGGTGGGCGGCGGCACCGGACTGATTGGCGATCCGGGCGGCAAGGCCGAGGAGCGCTCGCTCAATCCCCTGGAGACAGTGGAGGAATGGAGCGAGAAAATCAAAGGCCAGCTGGAGCCCTTCCTCGATTTCACCGCGGCGGGCAACCCGGCCCGCATGGTCAACAACTACGACTGGCTCGGCGACATAAAGGCCATCGATCTGCTGCGCGATATCGGCAAACACTTCCCCGTGCCCTATATGCTGGCCAAGGACTCGGTTGCCTCCCGCCTCGAAAGCGGCATTTCCTACACCGAATTCAGCTACATGATTCTGCAGGCCTACGACTTCATGAAACTCTACCAGACGCACCATTGCGAACTGCAGACCGGCGGCAGCGACCAGTGGGGCAATATCACCGCCGGCGCCGATCTGGTCCGGCGCACCCTGGGCCAGAAGGTCTACGGCCTGACCTGCCCGCTGGTTACCAAAGCGGACGGCACCAAATTCGGGAAGACCGAATCCGGTACCGTGTGGCTCGATCCGCAGCGCACCACGCCCTACCAGTTCTACCAGTTCTGGATCAACGCCGATGACGACAGCGTCGTCCAGTACCTGAAATATTTTACCTTCTTATCCAGGGACGAAATCCTGCAGCTGGAGGCGGCGACCCGGGAGCACCCCGAAAAGCGCGCCGCCCAGAAACAACTGGCCGAAGAATTGACTACGCTGGTCCACGGCGGGGAGGCCACCCGCAAGGCCGAGAAAATATCGCGGGCCCTGTTCTACGGCGAATTGTTGGAACTGGAAGAAGACGAGATAGAGCAAGGTTTCAACGACGTGCCCTCCCACAGCATGGCAGAGCCGGAGCTGGGTTTGATAGACCTGCTGGTGCAGGCCGGAATTTCCTCGTCCAAACGCCAGGCCCGGGAAGACATCAAAAACGGCGCCGTCTACATAAACGGGGAACGCTGCACCCAACTGGACCGGCGCCTGCGCAAAGAGGAGGGCCTGCACCGCAAGTACATCATCATCCGCCGCGGCAAGAACAAGTACTTTTTGATCCGCTGAGGCACCGCGCTAGCTCCGGGATAGAGTCGGAAAGAAATTTTTCCGGCCGCGTTTGACGCAGGCAATCTGCCCTTAGATTGCCGCATTCGCTTTGACCGAGAAGTGGCCCCAAAAAGCTGATTGCAGCCGTACTCGGGCCGCAGAGCGAATTATAAGACGGCTTCCTATCAATTAGCGTCTGTTAAAGACCTTCCCTTTCGGAAAGTCCTCTCTCTCGCTATGTTTCCCTCTTCGTCGTATTCAGTCCACTTGCCAACCTGTTTCCCATCCTTGTAGCTTCCTTCTTTCCGTATCCCGCCATCAGGGTAATACTCGACCCACCTCCCATCAAGAGCCCCATCCTTTTTGTAATTTCCTTCACTTTTTTTCTGCCCACCCTCGTAATACAGGATCTCTTTGTAGCCATTTTCATCATAATTTCTCTCCCATAAATACTTTTTTCCTCCCCTCATACCCTACCCCCTCTTCCGCTCGCTTCCCAAACACCATCCCTTTCCCCATTCTTATAATATCTCGCTGCCTTCTTATCTAGAAATGGGTAAAAACTTAAACCCATCAACCCCACCATCGCCAGCAAACCAATAATCCTTCTCATCTTCCAACCTCCTTGAAGAAAGAAATACCGACAACTGGCTTTGTAAAATAATATAACTTAACTAAGTCCCAAAAACCAGCCCCATATCTTCTTTTGCCCTACGAACCCTTAATTTCCCACCAAAACTCCAATTTCACCACTCGAGCGCAGCGCCTAAATGGCTTCTCAGTGGAATCTGCGGTGAAAATTTGCAATCAGCAGGGAACTTTATACGGTGGATAAGGAATGGACGAACTATCTACATGCCGAGGATCGAGGTTCGGAAGGATGGCGAGAGCTAGGAGTATACCTCAATTTTGCCGCTGCGCCGCAAGCGCCTGCTCCCCTCCAACAAGGGGAAGCCGGAATCGAGGGCTATGGAATAGCTCAGAAGGCGAGACCGAGGCCCTGCAGATCGCGCTCTAACTGGCGGGGATTCTCGAAGGCGATAACGCTCATACCCAGCCTTTTGGCCGGTTCCAACATCGGCGGCTTATCGTCGATGAAAACGCACTGGACAGCGGGATGGGAAGCCTTTGCCAAGGCGAGTTCGTATATCCTCGGGTCCGGTTTCCTCATTCCGACCCGATGGGAGAGAACACCGGCCTCGAAGCGCTGGAGAAAACCGTATCTGCTCTCGAGGTAATCGATGCGCTCCTGGACATTATCAGATAGAAAGAGCATTTCATACCGGGCCCGGCGCAGGCGCTCGACGAGTGCCACCGTGCCTTCGATCGGCTCGTAGGCATGGAGCCAGATAGTGGCGATCTCGTCGCTGGGAGCCTGCAGATCCCAGCTCTGTTTTGCCTCCTCCCAGAACTGGGCGGCCCCTATCTGGCCGCAGCGATAACGGCTGCCGAGAGGACCCATCAGGACATCGCGAACTCGCGCCTCCGCGATGTGATAAATTGCACTTATTCGTTCGATTGCTCTGGCAGAGCCATCGGTGAAATAAACTCCGCCCAGATCACAGATAAGGGTTTTGATCATACCTCTTCAAGGCGCTGCCGCAGCGCTTGCAGGAGAGCATCCGCTCTCTTCTTTCCGCCCGAGTTTGGCACAGAAATTGGCTGTGGTGGCATTTTTTAGCAACCCGGGAGGCGAGCTAGTATTTTTTCCGCGCCCGCCAGTCGGCCATGACCTGTTCGGTACGGCGGATCAGATGTTCGTCTTTTTCGCTGCGCACGGCGTTGGGATCCTGATCGGACCAATCGTAATACCCCTTGCCCGAGTCCAGTCCAGTTTCACCGCGCTCGACCATGGCTTGCAGATAGGCCAGAGGCTCTTCCCAGCCGCCCAGCTCCTTCCACAGGTGCCCGGCGACGCGCACGTGCATTTCTAGCCCGTTTATATCGCGCTGTTTGAGCGGCCCGGCCGTGGTGAAGCGAGGCGCCAGCCCCAGCTCGACGGCCAGGTCGATGGATTCGGCGTCGGCCACACCCGTGACCAGCAGGTGCACTGCTTCGCGGATAATGGCGTGCTGGAGGCGATTGACCAGGAAACCGGGACCGTCCTTTTGCACTTTCAGGGTGGTGCGCCCCAGCCGCTCCCAGATTTCGCAGGACCGGTCCATGGCCTCGTCCGAGGTTTTTTGACCGCGGATGACCTCGAGGACGGGGACGATGTGGGCGGGTTGGAAAAAATGGGAGCCGCCGATCCGGTCCTGGTGCACCATGCGCTCGCCCAGGATGGTGATGGGCAACCCAGAGGTATTGCTGGCCAAAACGGTGTAGCGTGGCGCTATGGCGTCCATTTGCTCGAAGAGTGCCTGTTTGGCCTCGAGATTTTCGGTGATCGATTCGACGACGAAATCGGCATCGCCGACCGCATCCTTGACCTCGGTCGTCGTCCGCATGCGCCCGATAACGGCTTGCGCCGTCTGACCACGCAAGAGCTCGTGACGCTCCAGGTCGCCGGCGTAGCGGTGGATATTTTCCATCGCTTTGTCCACCGTCTCTTGCCGGCGGCTCATCAATACGGTTTCCTTGCTGCCCATGGCCAGTACCAGGGCGATCTGGCTGCCCATGAGGCCGCCGCCCATGACGGCGGATTTATCTAAAAAGAGCTCTTGTGTCATGATTTCCTTGGTCTATGTTGGTTTATTGCAGCTTGTGGTCCATTGTATCCTGGAGAACTCATGCGGAGCGGCTCGCTTCAATGACCTGCAGAACTTCGGCTGCCACCTCCAGGGTCTGATCGATATCCGCGTTAGTGTGTGCCTGGGATAGGTAGAGTTTGCCGCCGGGACTGACAAAGATGCCACGGCGGATCATCTCGAGGCCAAAGCGCTGGGCCGCGGCGGCATCGGCTTTCAGGCCGTCGGTGTGCGTGTACATCGGCAGGTCGCTGAAAACTGTCTGCAACACCGGCCCTTCGCCGATGACCTGGAAGGGAATGCGCCGATCTCGGGCCAGCGCTTCGAGGCCTTGTTTGAGACGATCCGAAATCTGGTAGAAATGATCGTAAACTCCTTCTTTTGCCAATTCGTCGAGCGTGACCAGGCCGGCGGCGCAACCGATTGGATTGCCGTTCATCGTGCCGCTGGCAAAGGCGTTTCCGGTGGTGGCTTTGCGGCGAGAATCGG
>CAXFTV010000746.1:0-1909 GCA_964005845.1 uncultured bacterium | reverse complement strand
CGGGTAAATCAAGACGGGGGCGAGGAAGCAGGACGGGACGCACCGGAAGAACAGATCGTGGAGCAAGCACCCCAGGAGGAGAGCGCCGCCAGCGCCGGGATGGCATACGCCGGCTTCTGGCGCCGTTTTGTCGCGATGATCATCGACTCTATCATTTTGGGGATTGTCAGTGGGGTCATGACCGCCCTTGTCGGCGCACCCATGATGCTTGGTGAGTCCGATCCAGCGGAGGGCATGGAGCAGGCGCTGCATATTCAAGTAATAATCTGGATCATATCCCTCCCCATAATTTGGCTCTACTTTGCCCTGCTCGAGTCTTCATCCAGCCGCGCTAGCCTCGGCAAAATGGCCCTGGGCATCGTGGTTGTGGACCTGGAGGGCAATCCGCTTTCCTTCGCCCGGGCCAGCGGCAGGATCTGGGGCAAATGGGTATCGACCCTAATCATCCTGATCGGCTATATCATGGCCGCTTTTACCGAGCGCAAACAGGCTCTGCACGACATCATGGCCGGTTGCCTGGTGGTGCGGAAATAACCCGCCGGCCGGCACCCCTGAGAAAAGGGGCACCTGCTCCACTGCGAGCGGGTGCCCCTTGCTTTGGCGCGGGGATCAGCCTCGCTTGCCGTAGGTTTCCACTATTTGTCTGGCACCGCTGGCAATCAGCCCCATCTCGCTGTCCATTTCAAAAAACGCGCAGCCCTTCTTTACCCAGCCGGCGGCGGCTTTGGGCCCGGAGGGGGTGGTGCCGAAGGGAACCTTGTACTTGCGGCACAGCTGCAGAATCTCGTCCATCGCCTTCCTGACCTGGGGATGGTCGTAGTCGCCCGGATGGCCCATGGCGATCGAGAAATCGTAGGGCCCCACGTAGACCATGTCCACCTGCGGGGTGGAAATGATTTCCTCGGCGTTCTCGTAACCCAGAGGCGTTTCGATGTGGGCGGTGATCAGGGTGGACTGATCGGCCTTGCGCAGCCACGCCTTGTCGTCGGCCGGCGGCAGATAGTCGACGTTGCCGTACTCGGGAGCGCCGGCGCGGGTCCCCACGGGCGGAAAGTTCATGTAGTCGGCCAGCTCCAGCACCTCGTCGCGCGTTTCGGTGCGCGGCAGCTGGATGGCGACCACCCCGGCTTCGAGCAGGCGCGCTACTTCGGAGCGGTGCAATTCGCCGACCTTGGAAATGACCGGAATATTGTTGTCCCGCGCACTGAGCACGAAGTCGGTCATCTCGGGACCGTCGAAATAGCTGTGCTCTTTGTCGATGAAGATGAAATCGTAGCCGGCGTGGGCGTAGATTTTGACCAGGGAGGGGCGCAGATACTCGGCGGCAATGCCCCCCAGGAGCAGATCACCGGACTGCAGCCGGCGTTTGAAATTGCGTCCCAGGGCGGTGGGATCGTGCCGGCGAGCGGGGCGGCTCTTCTGCGTTTTGGCCATGATGGATCTCCTTGCGCAATTTTAAGTTTGCGCGGTGAAGGGTGTGAGTAGCTGCTTTGCAGACTTTATTATCACAGCTCGGGATGGTTCAGAGCCAGGCCCTGCACACCGGTGTCGTCGAGGCGGTGAAGGACCAGGTTGTCGAGGGAGGCGGCCAGCATGATATCGCGCTGTGGACCGGCAAAGGCGATGTCGGTGGGGCCGCGCAGGGCCTCGCCCATCCAGTCGTCGACGAATAACTCCAGACGCCGGCTCTGCAAATCGAAAACATAGAGCGCATCCGGCCGGTGACAGGCGATCCACAGGCGGCCCTCGCCGTCGAAGGCAATGCCGTCGGGCACGTGGCGGGGCATGTGGACGACGCGCTCGAACACACCCGCCGAGCCGTCCGCCCGGATGGCAATCCGGGCAATAGCACTGCCGAAGGTCTCCACGAAATAGAGATAATCTTCCGCCGCATCCAGGGCAATGGCGT
>CAXFTV010000745.1:0-4106 GCA_964005845.1 uncultured bacterium | reverse complement strand
GTAGTAATAGTCTCGCCAGGAAACAGGCGATTGAGCGAAACCTCTTCGGAGGCAATGGCAACCAGATCGTCGGTCTCGCACATCACCATGGGCTTGGCAGCCAGGTAATCCTTGGCATAACCCAGTTCGTCGCTGGTCGAAACCAGAAACGAAAAGGTCCCGTCCAGCACTTCGATGCTGGAAGCCAGGACTTCTTTGAGGGGAGTGCCCTGCGCTAGCTGCTCGGCCAGAAACACGGCGATCAATTCGCTGTCGTTTTCAGTCCTGAATTCAAATCCCTTACTCTCCAGCGCGCGCCGCATTTTCCAGTAGTTGGTAATCTGACCGTTGTGCACAATGGCGATATCGGCAAAACCAGTGGCCCAGAAGGGATGCGCCGCCTCGGGTTTGACATCCGATTCGGTAGCCAGACGCACGTGCCCAATGCCGTGGGTACCGGGCGAGTTCTGCACCTGATAGCGCTGATCCACCTCGTGGGCATCGCCGACGTCTTTGATGATGTCCAGACTCGAACCAATGGAAATCACCTTGGCGGCATGCTCCAGGGCATAGGAAAAACGCTGAATATCGCCGGTAAAGATCACCTTGACGCGGTAGTTGTTGCCAATGGTTTCATCCTCGATAATAGTGGCCTGATACTCACCTAAAATGTCTTTAATATGGGCTATGGCGGCTTGCGCCTCATCGCCCTGGCCAACCATGAAGCGCAGCACCAGCTGGTCCGGGACAGATTCTTCGTAGAGGGCGAAACCGGTGGAATCCCGGCCCCGGTGCTGGCACCCATAGAGCATTTGAATCAGCGCCTGGCCGATATCGCGTTCTTTTTCTTCTTTATAGAATATCCCGGCAATGCCGCACATAGAAAACTCCTGGGCTTTTGAAAAGGGACCGTATATCCTTATTAAGATCAGTTATAACAATTCTTTACCTTCTGAAAAACCCCGCCCGTCCGCAGCCGCCAAATGAATGTAATGTACTAAGAGTAGCAATAGGGGCAAGTCCTGCCTCTGGATGCGACAAATTCTCCGGCCGGCCCTTTGTTGCGCAGATTTGCCGATTGCCCGAGTTTTTCCACTTACAGCGCCCTGTAAAGTCAAGCTAAAAATCAGTGGAGCAAACCCATGTCAGACCTGTCCGCAGGCCGCGAGTACGACTTTTACGGCGGCGAACTATACGGCAAAATCCTCGACAACGCCGCCAATGCCCGCCGCCAGGGCAACGGCATTACGCCCCTAATCTACATCAACTTCCCCGAGCGGAATATCTTCCGGGACGATGCCGTCGGTCTCAACTTCGAACACATCATGAACGGCAGTGCCGCCGATGCCGAGATCTGCATGTTCACCCCCAGAACCGATTCCTGTCTGCTGCTGCAGCACCAGCCCTCGGCGGCTTCGATCATCCATCGGGCCGAGGACTCGAACTGGGCCATGGACAGCGAGATGCACTATACCTCGCCCGGCGGCAATTGCATCGACCTGGAATTCAAAGCGACGCCCAGAAGCAATCGCTTTCCCCTGGGTTACGTGGCCTTCATGTGGGCCAGCTACATGGACAAAGCCCGAGACCGGAAGATCTATTTTTACGGCGAGCGAGAAGGTCGGGAGGGCTGGCTCAGCTTTGGCGACGATACCGAAGGGGGATTCGAAACCGGCACCATTGCCCACTGCGGCGCGCCCCCCCTGCCCTACGAAAAGGGTGCCCAGACGCTGAATATAATCGAAAATGCGCACAAGAAATTCAAACTGCCCTTCTATTATGGCCTCATGGCCGGCGATGGCGACCTGGCCACCCCGGGCCACACTATGGCCTATATCATGATGTTCGATCAGGCTGCCCCCATCCGCTTCGCCATGTGGAATTTCATTACCGATTCCAAAGGCGCTCCAGACCCGCACAGTCCGGCCTGGGACTGGCAGTACGTCATTCAGAACCCGGAGGTGGGACGGCAATACGGCTACCGGGCCCGGGTGATCTACAAACCTTTTATAAGCCCCGAAGACGTCGAACAAGAGTATCGCCACTGGGTGGATAGCCTGGATAAACAACAACCAGCGAGGAGTTAGAAAGGTGACCCAAAACAACGGCAATCAAAGCGCCCCCCCCATTCCTCTGTGCGACCCTCACTTCCACATGTGGGATCTGCCCCGGCGGCCCAATCCCAACCTGGGTCCGGATACCGCCCGCCATCTGCCAACCTATCTGGCGACCGATTACGCCCGCGATATGGACACTTTGCCGGCACCGCTCCAACTGGTCTCCGGGGTCCACGTGGAAACCCTGGTCGGCCAGATGGAAGGCGGCTTTCCCCTGGATACCGTGGACGAGACCCGCTGGGTATGCGCCCAGTTGGAGCCGACGGCGGGGCAACGTCCTTTTGGCGTCGTTGCCTACCTCCATCTGGCGCGCGACACATCCGCCGCCGAGCAGCTGTTGCGGCAACATATCGAAACCTCCAGCGGACGTTTGCGCGGCGTGCGCATGATCCTCAACCACCATCCCGACAATCCGGCTCTGACCTGGCCGCAGGTGGAGAGCGGTGCCTTGCTGCGCCATCCCATCCTGCCCGAGGGCCTGGCTTTGCTCGAACGCCACAATCTGGCTTTCGACCTTTCCTGCAACCCGCACCAGGTCGCCGATGCAGTAGCGCTATTGCGCCACTGCCCCACCCTCCGCGTCGTCGTGAATCACCTTGGTTTTCTGCACGATGGCGAGGACGAAGCGCACGAGCAGCTGTGGCGCGAGGGCATGCGCGCGCTGGCGGAACTGCCCAATATCTACATGAAGCTGTCCATGCCGTGGTTCGCGCGGGATGGTTTTCACCGCGACCCCACAAAGGAAGCCAAGGTGCGAGATCTGGTCCACGAGCTAATGGACACATTTGGTTGCAGCCGCTGCATGTTCGCCAGCAACTACCCGGTGGATAAAATAAAGGACATCAGCATAGCCGCACTCTACGGCAAATTTCTGCAGTGGAGTGCGGCGCGCTCGGCCGCCGAACGCAGCGCCCTCTTTCACGATACGGCCGTCCAGGCCTACTCACTATCCTAGCGCCACCGAGACGGGGAGATAGTTGTCGGCGCCAGGGTATAAGCGCCGGACCATCCACAGACTCGAGAACGAGGACTGATTTAAGCTTGCTCCGTGGCCTTAGAGCGACATACTTCTCAGATCGGCGCCATGCCAGCCGGGACCTACGTGCTCGCCGTCCATTTTCGCCCCTCGGCGCGAGAGCCTTCGCTCAGGGGCTTCAAACTGCGACCGTGGGACGACAGGGCCAGAAAAAACGGCACCGACTATGTGACGGAACGGCTGGCCGCTCCATGACCATCAAGAGAAAATTCCGCCGCGTAATTCCCTGCTATAATATGGTCGAAGCCAAGAACTTGCTGGTGGACTACCTGCTCGTCCTGCACGCCGAAGAAGAGACCTGGTCTCTGGTGCAGGATACCAGAGAGCCGGAGGGCTTCCTGCCGACGAGAAAAACGGAATCCAGAAAACGGCCTTTGGCCTACCAGTTGGAACTTGAACTGCACGAGCCCATCGAAGACCTGGCCAGCGGCAATAAAGTATGGCAGGCCCAAGCCCTGCTCAAAAACTATAGGGTGCCCAACCTCAACGAACACGATCTGAAAAAGCGCTTCGCATTCGCCCGAGACGAGCGGCAAAATGAGCTGCTGCAAAAAGCAGCTGTTCTGGGTGCCGATGCGGTACTCCTGACACGGGTCAAAAAATTCGCCGAGCATCAGAATACCGGCGCGCTCGACCTGCAGTTGCTCGAAGTCGGCAGCGGTCGCGAAATCCGCGCCTGGTCCGCCAGCTTTTCCGCCCCTTATTTCGACCCGCCCGCCTATCTCCACATCCAGCCCTACGGCAACCTCGACGAAGTTTTTGCAGAATTTCCGCCAGCCAGCTACGAAGCCCCTGTTGAAATCCGCCTGGTGGTGGCATCGGATCAGCGCCTCAGAGGCAGAGGGCGGCACACCAGGGACTATCTCGCTTCGCAACTCGATCGGGCTTCCCGCGTCCTGGAACGAGAGTTCGGCATCAAGCTGGTAGTCAAACAAATAAAACGTTGGAACCCCCCCACCACCGACATCGCTGGC
>CAXFTV010000744.1:0-5252 GCA_964005845.1 uncultured bacterium | reverse complement strand
TTGATGGCAGACCTGCTGGCGCTGGCTATCGCCGGGGGGTTCTACAGTGTGCCCCTTTATGCCATCATGCAACACGACAGCACCCCGGAACGCCGCTCCCGCAACGTCGCCGCCAACAATATTCTCAATGCCCTCTTCATGGCGGTCGGTGCGGGTTTGGCGGGCTTGATGCTGAGTCGCAATTTTACGGTGCCGGAGGTGCTGCTGGCCATCGCCCTGGTCAACGCCCTCGTGGCCGGCTACATCTGCCCCCTGCTGCCGCATCCCCTGCTCAAGACACTCATGGCCCTGCCGCTGCGGCTGCTATTCAGGATCCGGGTCCACGGTCTGAAAAACCTCGACGATGCCGGTCCCGCCGCCGTCATCGTGGCAAACCACGTCTCCTATCTGGACGGATTGCTGCTGGCCATATTCCTACCGGGACGCCCCCTTTTCGCAATAGACACCTTTATTGCCCGCAAGTGGTGGATGCGGCCTGTGATGGCCGCTGGCAGGACCTATCCAATCGACCCGACCAATCCGCTCGCTGCCAAAGCCCTCATTCGCGAAGTCCGTCGCGGCCAGCGATTGGTGATTTTCCCCGAGGGGCGGGTGACCGTGACGGGCAGTCTCATGAAAATTTACGAGGGGCCCGGAATGATCGCGGACAAAGCGGGCGTGGATCTGGTCCCCATTCGCATTGCCGGTGCCGAGCAGACGATTTTCGCCCACCGGACCGGCGGCATTCGGCGGCGTCTATTTCCGCGCATCGAAATCACCATTCTCAAACCGCGCTCTTTTCGCATCCCCGACGGCCTTAGCGGCCGGGCCCGCCGCCAGATCACCGGCGATCAGCTTTACGACGTCATGTCGGATCTCATCTTCGAAACCTGCAATCGCGATCGGACTCTCTTCGAAGCCTTCCTGGACGCGCGTGCCCTGCACGGATCCGGGACTCCGATCCTGGAGGATATCGAACGCCGCCCCGCCACCTTTGGCCACCTGCTCCTCGGCGCGCTCGTACTGGGCCGCCGCCTCGCCGCTGCCAGCCACAAGGGCGAACACATCGGGGTGCTCTTGCCCAGTTCCGTGGGCACGGCGGTCTGCTTCCTGGCCTTGCAGATGCGTGGCAGAGTAGCCGCCATGCTCAACTTTTCCGCCGGCAGCCAGGCCCTTGTATCGGCCTGCCGGACCGCCTCTATCACCAAGGTGTTGACCTCGCGAAAATTCGTCGAAGCAGGCAAGCTCGACGATCTGGCCAGAGCGATCGAAACCAGTGCTGAATTGATCTATCTGGAGGATTTGTGGGCCGAAATCGGCGCTTTTTCGCGGCTGCTGGGCCTGCTGTCGCGTCCCTTTGCCCGCCTGCTCCACCACCGCGCAAAAGTGCGCGCCCAGGACCCATCGGTAATTTTATTTACCTCGGGCTCCGAAGGTACTCCCAAAGGCGTGGTCCTCAGCCATGCCAATCTGCTGGCCAACCGCTACCAGCTGGGGGCAAGGATCGATTTCAACGCTGCCGACACCGCCTTCAACGCGCTGCCCCTATTCCATTCCTTCGGGCTCACGAGCGGCCTGATCCTGCCCCTTTTGTCCGGCGTCCGCACTTTTCTCTATCCCTCGCCGCTCCATTACCGCGTCGTGCCGGCGCTGGCCTACGACACCAACGCGACCATGCTCTTCGGCACCGATACCTTTCTCAACGGCTATGCCCTGCACGGCCACGCTTATGATTTCTTCAACGTCCGCTACGTTTTTGCCGGCGCCGAAAAGGTGCGCGACGAAACCCGCCGCTTGTGGGCCGACAAGTTCGGCTTGAGAATAATGGAAGGCTACGGGACAACCGAGACAGCGCCGGTAATAGCCGTCAGCACTCCCATGCATTTCCGCGCCGGTACCGTGGGGCGTCTCATGCCGGGCATGAGTCTGCGCCTGGAACCACTGCCTGGACTGGAACGCGGTGCCCGGCTCCACGTGCGCGGTCCCAACCTCATGCTCGGCTATCTCATGCCCGATGCCCCCGGCATCCTGAATCCACCGCCGGACGGCGAGTACGACACGGGCGATATTGTCGAAGTGGACGAAGATGGCTACATACGCATCATCGGCCGCGTCCGCCGTTTCGCCAGAATTGCCGGTGAGATGGTCTCTCTAGGTGCGGTGGAAGAGCTCGCTGCCAGGGCCTGGCCCGCCCATGCCCACGGCGGCATCGCCCTGCCCAACGAGGGCCACGGCGAGCAGGTAGTGCTGGCCACCGACAATCCAGATGCCGACCGCCAGACCCTTCGAGAAGAAGCCCGGCGATCCGGGATCAGCGAACTTATAGTACCGCACAAGGTGGTCATTGTCGCCGCCATTCCCTTGCTCGGCAGCGGCAAAACCGATTATACCCGTCTCGACGAGATGGTCGCTGCTGCCCCGAACGCAACGACAGCGCCGACGGAAGATTTATAGGAAACTCAAAGCCCTCTTCCCATACTTAATGTATTCCCACATACCGCATTATTACTGGGATCCAGGATTGCTCGAGCGAGTCTCGTCGCAGGCACAGGTTCATCTTAGCCGGTTTATTCAACTTCAGAAACGTGTGATCAACACGGTTGTATTGCTGTTTCGGGCACTCGTCAATCGGCATCTGGTCGACGAATGTCTTGCCGATGCCGAAATTGAGTCGCTATGGGAACGCTTCGCGCCGCTCGACGAGAAGCTCAGAACGGACGCAGATCAGTTTACGGCCGGCTTTCAGTCGCGGCCCATGAAATATCATTTCGAAGCAATGCCCGAGAATTGCGGCGTAGATGAATTTTTCGCTACTTGGCCAGTCTGAAGAAGCCGTTGGTGAGGTGCCCCCGGCTCACGAAAGATAATACATCGAAGATGGACTAAAGATCGGTGCCAACGAAAAAGGAGCGCCGGAGGGATTTGCCTTGATTATGGGGATCTTCCTGCAACCGGTACGATACCCTGATCCCAAAACTCAGGGGCAACAAGTTGAATACTGTATTGTCAGAGATTATTTCCAATCCAATCGACTGTAAGTCTTTTGTCCTTCCGAGTGACTCGAAGGAGGAATGGTTGTTGTCATAAAAAATGTTCGCTCTTACCCGCATAAAATAAGTCAGACCGCCAAATCCCCAATCTGGATACACTAGGGGTAGGCCATAATCGATTGAGAACTGCCAGGTCCTATCGTTTATGGGTGCGTCATATCCCCTTGCATATTCGAACGCGTCCTCGTATTGAAAGGATT
This sequence comes from uncultured bacterium, assembly GCA_964005845.1. Taxonomy (GTDB): domain Bacteria; phylum Latescibacterota; class UBA2968; order UBA8231; family UBA8231; genus CAXFTV01. The sequence goes on along the minus strand of CAXFTV010000744.1, from coordinate 2,023 downwards.
GGCTCAACAGCTTTTTTTGATAGGCGAACCTTAGCTTGGTTTGATGGTTGATCGTCAAACCGGGCATGTAGAGAGAGTGGGTGGTGAATACTTTCTCATTACCGCGCCTCGACCAATCTCTCCGGTAAACGACCTTCGAGGATAAGCCTAATTGCGGTCCGATATTCTGCAATGCTGTTCTACGCAAGGAGGAAAAATCGGCTTGAATCAGAAGCGCCTGCAGATTTTTTTTCGGCGCTTTGCCGTCCGCTAGGGTGCTGTTTGCGATTTTCCGATGGCTAATCCCAGTGGTGACATTCAAGTTCGTAAAATAGTTGCCCCGTACCCACTGATGAGGTAGGGTCATATGGATGCCGAATGCCGTTTGGTCGAATGTGGCCGTCTCAGAGTCATTCGATTCATTCAGGTAAGTGGTTGACCGCTTGTTCCGACTGGCCGTGAGTGTCACTACAGAATACCATCGCCCCACGATAAGTTGTGTGTTGTAGAAACTGCGTTCTTCGTTGCGGTTAAATCCACCTCCCACCGTTACGCCGACATCGTTAAGGTAATTTCTGGCCTGCAGGTTTATAGATGGCACGGACACCGAAGAGGGAATGGACCAACTGTGTAGTTTCATGTCTTTAAACAGACCGCGATAAGGCTCAACCGGATAATGCCTTCCCGTAGTGACCTCGCCGAGGATATTCCCACCTTCGGCTACGTGCGCAACTTCGTCAAACCAGTCCATATCGACTGGCTCGGCAAGTGAAATCCGTCCGAGTGGCTGAGTGCTAGAGATATCCATGCTGGCGACGGCACGTCCGTCTACGGTTACTTCGGTGAATATCAGTCTCGTATTATCAGGGTTGACTGCGGGTTCGTAAGCCCCGACCGGTACAGAAGTCATTTGATCGACAGATAGGGAACCGTCGAGGGGTGATCGGTAGATGTTGTCTAGTCCGCTGAACGAAGCCGAGTAATATACATGGTCGCCCGCGACCCGCGGTGCGTCGATTACGTGTGCCGTTCGGGGTGTTAGTTTCCGGGTTTCCCGCGATCGGAAGTCATATAAGTACAATCCCAGCTTTTGATCACGTTTTAGGTTGTAAACGACTGCATCTCCATCCGTGACGCTCAATCTGCTAACAAACTCATCGTCGGCGAATGCGGTCTTCGCCTGAATAACCCCGGTTGCGATGTCCAATCTGTGAATTTCGCACCGCTGGATTTCGCTGATATGGATGGCGAAAATGGAGTGGCTGTCCGCCGACAGCACGGGGGAAAAATACTTCCCTTTGTGTGTAATTTTCTTCTTTTTACCGGTTTTGACATCATAAGAATAAATGTCCGAGTAGGTGACATTCACTCTACGGGGATGTTGACTGTATTCGGTCCATAGAATTTTGTGGTCTGCGTAGTGGAAATAAGCGCCCAAATTTACTCCGATGGAGACGATTTTCTCGCGACGCCCATTTGCTATTCGATATACGGCATCGGTCTCCTGGAAGGAGTTTCGCAAAACGACAATACCGCCCTCGCCGTCGAATTGCGGAAAATAGTGATTCGTCGGCGATCCTTCGTTAGCTGCGGCGATGCGGGTCGAAGGAGTTATTGCAACGTTCGCTGCCTTCTCGTCCCAATGATTCCGAGCCGCCTGCCACCCAGCTTCGTACAAGGTGTGCGGCCGATAGTTGGTGTGCCTCTTGAGGGCACGACTGAAGGGGTAGAAAAAGAAAAGGGGGCCTTCCGCGTCAGTTACCACATTTTTGATTACGTCGTTGCCTTTTTCGTTTCTGAGATGGGTCAACATCAGATAGCCCAGGGAATAGTGGTCGGGGACTACATCCTTGAAAGAGCCATTGCGCGCTTTCATATAGCTGTAATCGATTCCCGCCAGGCTCAATGCCCTTTGTTGAGCGGTGAAAGAAGGGGTCCTACCCCGACCGGCACTGGTTAGGGCTGTTTCGGTAATTACGGCATCCCCCTCGAAGTACCAATTGGGAACCGTTAAATACGACCCAAACAACCAGCCAATCTCACC
>CAXFTV010000743.1:0-10026 GCA_964005845.1 uncultured bacterium | reverse complement strand
CTCCATGGACGAGAACTAAAACGCGATTTTCAACGCAATCTCTACCCTGACCTGGAGGATCTTCTACATCTGCCTGAAAGCAACACTTCAAGCAACGTCTGAGACAAAGTCGAAAAACAGGACTATCAGCTGCTAAACCGACACTTACTGCATTGGAGTCCGGCCGCTCCTCCGGCGATGGCAGCGACACGTCCTCCTCTATTGCGCGAATTGGATCTGGTTTATTGAGCTAGGCTATTCCGTTGTCGTCGTCCGCGATCGTTGCGCTAGGCGATCTGCCAGGTAACACTCCATCGGTTTTACGTGTTGCCCGCTCCAGATCCGCCTGGGTGCCGGAAGCACTTGGAAGAGAGCGGTTGAATTTCCTATACTTCTTAAAATTCGTTGCGGCCCGAGCGCAATCGGCGTAGGCAACGCCGGATTCGTGCCTCCCCCCAAACCTGACGCGTAGTTGAAAGAACGGAGCCCCGCCTGTGGAGTACATTACCTTCATACACAAGAACGAGAATCCAGGTGCCCCGGGCGGGACTGAGGAAGAGTGGGATCGATTTTTTGCGGTTGCCAAAGAAAGTGGCTTCTTCCAAGGTGGCAGCGCGATCGCTCAGCGAACGACCATCGGTAGCGGTGAAGTAGCAGATATCACCGAACGTATAGGCGGCTTCATGCGCTTCGATGCCGAGAGCCTGGATGCATTGACCGATCTGTTGAAACGCCATCCTACAGTCGTTCATGGCGGTACGATCGAAATCTGCGAAATGCCCAAGACCTGATAGAAAACCAAGGGGACACGATGATCCAGATAACGTCGCTCGAGTCTTTCAAACAGAATCGGTCCTATGTACCTGCAGCACTCAAAGCGGGTGTGGCGGTCCCCACACTGATCATCGAGCACTCGGACTGCGATGAACTGCTGTGGGCGCTTCGCCTGACGGAGTTCTTCGGGGATATTTCTCGAGGATTTGGCTATCAGCCCAATGTCCGGTGGCGTGAGGAAAGCGAGGGAGTGCTCTCCTATGAAGAGAGCGAAGTGGCTCCCGAGGATTCTCCCAGCGGGACCTGCAGCTGTCAGGTCAACTCCAAGGATGACACTCTGACCTTCGAGATCAGCGTGACCAATCGATCCAACGAGGTATGGCCCGATTGCTGGGGTTGGCTGTGTTTCATACACTGCTGGGCGCAGGCCTTTCAAGCCAACTGCGAGCTCCCCGTAGGAGAGCCCGAGAAGCCCTGGGTGCCGGCAAGCGCGCTCGAGGCACCACTGGGCAGATGGCTGAAGTGGTGTCCGGTGGCTGAACACGCCGCGACGGCAGAGCGGATTGCGCGCAACCACAAGGCCCGGTGGCAGCCCCACATTCAGGCCACACAGGGGGCGGTGCGCGCCTGGCGGGCTCATAGTGCCAGCCAGCAGTTCGTTCAGCTGACCTCTCCGGATGCCATCATCCTCGGTTGGAGTCATTGGCCGTGCACGGACATGGGAGTCTACTTCGGATCGCTGGAGCCAGGGCAAACGGGCAGCATTACCGGACAGGTCGAATTCTCTGAGAAGTCTTATGTGCCGATCTGATGCATTGCATCATGACTACAGCACCATCGCCATACCGCATCATTTTCAATTGGCAGCGCGCGCTCGACGGGTACTCGGAATACCCTCAATCGGCCTGCATATCGAGCTCGCCCATTTTGTGCCAGACGATCGCGTTTGTCGAGTTGTGCATTCAGTACGAGGACAATAGATGAAAAAGGTAATTCTCTGTGCCCATAGGGGTCTGGACGACAGCGCGCCCGAGAACACGATGGCAGCCTTTGAAGGTGCGCTCGCAAAGGGAATGGCGATCGAACTCGATATTCAAAGGACGGTTGACGATCACCTGGTCGTCGTGCACGATCCGACCGTAGACCGCACCACAAATGGATCTGGCGAGATCGCGGCGATGAGCCTTGCCGAGATAAAGGCACTGGATGCCGGCAGCTGGTACGGTTCACAGTTCGCGGGTCAACGCGTGCTCACCCTCGACGAAGCGTCGGAGCTGGTCAGCAATCGTCGACTGGTGTCACCTTCCATCGCACTCGATGTCAAGCGCCTGGCTCCCGGCACCATCGGCATGATCAGAGACGTGCTCGAGGCTCACGACCTGATTGAGGACGTCATCATCATCGGTGCCGTTCTCAGGTCGGCCGACGTGCGGCGTCAGTTTCGAGAGACCTCGAGCAGGTTTCAGTGCGCGGTGGCGGCGGAGAGTCCGGAGGAGATCGATCAAGCACTCGACGACGTCTATTCAACCTGGGTGTATGTGCGCTTCGTGCCGGCCAAGCAGGATGTGGTCCAGGTCAATCGTGGAGGGAAGCGGATGTTCGTGTCCGGATCCGAGGTGGCCCTTGATATAAATAGGGCGTACGAGGCCTGGAAGTCGGGAGCGGACGTTGTGCTGACGTGGCATCCCACCAAGCTCTCGGGATTGGTGAGATCCTGAGCCGCCGCGATGGCCATGGAGAAACTGCCCGTAATCGGCGTCATGAGCTCGGGCAGAGAGCTCCATGAGGAGCAAGCGCAATTCCTTGGCCGCCTATGCCAGCGGCGTCTACATGGGCAGGCTTCTGAATCGCTCCGGTGACAAAGTCCCGCCCGACCAGCCTCTTCACGCTGTCGTCACTGAACCGATGAATCGCTGAGCTGGATGAGCCCAAAGTCGTCCACTGGAACAATGGGATCCACGACTGTGGAGACACTCCCGATCGGGGGCCGACGTAGTTTTCGGTCGATGATTTTCGTCTCAATGTCGGACCCATTCTCAAACGTTTTTCGTCTCAAAACGCCCTGATCGGATGGGACGACCCACCTGGTATTGTCGCCCTTGGAATTGATCGAGAAGCTGGCTGCACTGGTTCCCCTGCCCTGGCTCAGCCGGGTGCCTTATCACCGATCAGCACGGACTCTTTGTAGCCCTTCGCTAGCAACGCATAGGCCCGAGGGGTCGGCCCGTCCAGGTCCGGGCCTTTGGACCCCAGTCCCGGCCCTGCCAATCACTCCAGCGCTTTTCCAGTACCCCCCCCAATGCCCACCAGCGCGCCTCGAGAGCCGATGCCTGGCTACCAGAATAAATTGAAAATGGCTTGTGTATTTCCTATACTTCAATCTAACTGAAGAGCCTGACTCTTTTCAAGATGCCAACCGGTTTTCATGCAACAAAGCCTCGTGTACATAAGTCCGACACAGGAGGCGATATTTGTAAGAAGCCGTCTCAAAGCAACCTAACTATTCTGTGCAATAATGACAGATGCGAGGAAATCCCGCGCCGAGCTAACAACGCCCTCTCGACTGCGGCACATACGCACCTTCCCCCAAATCTGACGCGTATTTGAAAGGAGCCGACTGTGGAGTACATTACCTTCATACACAAGAACGTGCATCCAGGTGCCCCGGGCGAGACCGAGGAAGAGTGGGATCGATTTTTTGCGGTAGCCAAAGAAAGTGGCCTCTTCCGGGGTGGCAGCGCCATCGCTCGGCGAACGACCATCGGCAGCGGCGGAATAGCAGATATCACCGAACGCATAGGCGGCTACATGCGCTTCGATGCCGACAGCCTGGATGCATTGACCGATCTATTGAAACGACATCCCACAGTCGTCCATGGCGGTACGATCGAAATCTGCGAAATGCCCAAGACCTGACGGAAAACCAAGGGGTACGATGATCCAGGTAACGTCGTTCGAGTCGTTCAAACAGAGTCGGTCCCATGTACCTGCAGCGCTCAAAGCGGCTGTGGCGGTCCCCACACTGATCGTCGAGCACTCGGACTGCGATGAACTGCTGTGGGCGCTGCGCCTGACGGGTACCGGAATACCCTCAAGCGGCCTCTACATCGAGCTCGCCCACTTTGCCCCGGACGACCGCGCTTGTCGAGTTCTACATCGAGTACGAGGACGATGGGCGAAGCCGGTGACCGGTCCGCTCACCGGTCGGGAAAGCCCCCCTGTGCCCCTTAGCTAGCAAAGCCATAGGGCCCAACCCGTTCACCCGTGTGAAGCCGGGTTTGCAGAGACGCACGCCCCTCCACTGTGCCAAAACTCCAGCCTCCATGCACTCTGGAGCCGCTAGCTGAGCGCCGGAATAATATGGAAAACGGACTTTGAATTTCCCATACTTCGCGTTGCAGATGGGCGCGGTAGACCCGTTCTGCGCGGTCTCGGAAATTCAAAGTCCCATTGGCCTGTTGGGTTTTTCGCTGGGAGAATTCTGTCGATGACGAGTATAGCCGAAGCCCTGCTGTACAAGAGAGTGGCCATCCCCGAGGAATTTATCAGTGTGGTGGATGGACGCCGCGTCGGGGGAGATATAAGGATCGGGGATCTCACCGGCGATGGGCGGGTGGATTTCCTAGTGTACAAGGCATTGGGGGGAATCAAGCCAAGTTTTATCGGAGCGTTTGATCTGGAGGGGAAACCACTGTGGTCGGCGGGGGATAGAGCCGCGAGTGTGGAGGATGCGGATGGAACCGGCGCCCTGGAAACCGTCTCGCCCGATCGGCCGGGGCCGGTGGCGGTGTACGACATCGATGGGGACGGGCGGCAAGAGGTGCTTTGCCTGATGGTGGACGAGGGGGTGAAGCGGACGAGCAAGTGGAATCTGCAGGGGGTGCATCTGGCGCTCTTGGACGGGGCGACCGGCGAGGTCAAGCGGCGGGCGGCGCCGGATAAACTAACGCGGTGCAACGCCTATGAGGGGGGCGAGGCACACCTGCCCAACTATGTCCACCAACGGCTGATGATCGCCAATTTGACGGGGCAGGGACGGGATTTTGTCGTCAAACTGGGGAACGATGTTCTGGCTTTCAACGATCGGCTCGAAGTGCTGTGGAGCTATCGCAATAAGTGGTATCGCTACCCGGAGCACTCGGCCTATATACCAGCGGTGGGCGATCTGGACGGGGACGGGCTCGACGAAGTCAACGGCGGGCACTTTGGGCTGGACCACGACGGCCGCGTACTGTGGGAGCGCTTTGTAGGAGACAATGCCGATAGCGTGCTGGTGGAGGCATGGAACGGGAACATGGCGGCGATCGTGTCGGGGAAGGGGCAGGTGCTCGACGGCAAAGGCGAAGCCTTATTGCATTTGGGCGAAGAGGCAGTGCCGCACGGGCAAGAGGTGCGCTGCGGGAATTTTCGGCCCGATCTGCCCGGGCGGGAGTTGGCCATTCGCTACAACGGGCACCATCCGGATATAATGATAGTCGGGGCCTACGGGGAAATTCTGACCCGCTTTGCAGTCGACGAATCGCCGAACAACACCGGGATGGAGAGCGTGCGCTGGAGCGACGAGGGGGATTTGCTGTTCAGCCCATCGGCGCTATTCGACGGGCATGGGCGCAAGGTGGTGACGCTGCCCGAATTGCCTCCTCCATCCGGAGGCAAAATGGGCTGGTATCATTGCTTCCCGGCCGATGTGTGTGGAGACAAGCGCGAAGAAGTGGTGCTCTACGACCCTTATGGCGACGCGGTCTACATCTACACTCCGGCTCCGCTAGATGAAGCGGCCTACGGTGGCTACCAGCACGCGGCGCGGCAATACAACGCGCGCCTGCTGGACTGAGGATGCATCGCCGCGCCAGGATCTTCATCAGCTCCTCCTTGGCCGCCTCGCTCAGGACGCCGAAACTCATATCGCCGACAAAAACCGGGATCTCGAGGCGGAGCGGTTGGGCTGCCTGGGGCACAGTGATCGCCGCGATCGCCACCGGCACGTCGTCGGGCAGCGGTTGGCGTGCGAACGGGCCGATCAAAATCGGCGCTTCTCGCATTGGATACGATCCGCACCTGGGGCTCGCACCTTCTCGTCCTGCAACCGGAGGCCGTAGGCCTGCACCGCGCCGCCAATCGCCGAGCTGGATGAGCCCAAAGTCGTCCACTGGAACATACGAGGCGGTGGCCTGAGCCGACAAGGGAGGGTTTTCACGTCACTACTTTTGCAGAGCTTGCGGGATTCTACCACCCCGTCAAACCCCTCTAAATTAAGCTTGGAATTTATCTCACTTGGGAAGACAGGGCCATACAACAAAACACCCTTAGACAAAAAATAGCGCGTGTTAAAAAAATGACTTTATATAAAATTTGTGATTTTCATCACATTTTTCTCCACCAACTTGAGTATATAATATGTATATAATATACTTTGACGTGTAGTGTACGTATGACTTTCAATAAGGGAGCGATCCAATGCCTAGAATAATTCTCGCCTTAAGTTTAATCAGCGTACTCGTGGCCTCCACCATAGCCCAACCTCCGCAACCGCCGCCCCCCCTGCAGGGCATACTGCTGTCGCCTCCCCCAGGGACCGAACTGCCGCCACCCCCGCCGGAACCGCCGACGGATCCCGAAGCGGGCAAGATGATGCTCTTTGAAGGGCTTTTCGCCCTGATGGACACCGATGGCGACGGCAAAATCAGCAAAGACGAAATGCTCGCCTGGCTCGCCGACATCCATTTTCCCGTCCACGGCGGTGGAGAGTCATCGGGGATCAGCGAGGGCGACGGTGGCTTGGAAGACCTGCCCCATCCGGTCGAGTGCTCCGAGTCCGTGATCACCAGCGAAATGCAGCCGCAAGACACCAACATCTCCTGCTCTTCGAGCGAGAGCGAGGGCAACCTGGTGCACCGCACGGTCTGCAACACCGACCCCTACAAGAGCCAGGCCATCAGTCTGCCCGACGGCCGCGCCGCCGATTGTTTTCGCATCGCCGCCATCAAAGGCCACAACATCGTCTTTGAGATCATCAAAGAATCCGACGGGACGCAAATGTTCCATACCTCGATGGGTAAAACCGCTTTTGACAGGCTGATCCTGATCGGCGAGCCCGGCGACACCGTATACCGCATCAACCTGATCAGCGCCGACGAGCCCGATGCCAGCATCACGGTCGAACACATCGATCATCCACAGTTTTAATTCATCTTTTAGTGCAGTTGTAGAGAAGGGGCTGGTCGCGCGTTGCGATCAGCCCCTTTTGTTGTGGATAAAGTCTGTGAGCGTCAAAAGCCGATGCCTGGTTGCCGGAATAACTTGAAAATGGCTTTTGAATCTCCTATACTTGAATGCCCGGTCGTCAAGATTATTCGGCAGTCAAGTTCGCTGGCGAAGTCGACCTGGGGGAAGAGGATGGCGGTATGCTTGGAGCGCTACGATTCAAGGCAATCATTTCAATGGCGAATATGCCACTCGAAGGGGCAAGGCAGGTAGCTTTGCCATGATGCGGTACTAATTTATGAATAGTCAAGAAACATCCCGGTTTGACGGGCCGCGAGCAGCGCGCCCTGGTGAGTTGGACGGGGTTCTCGATTTGGCCAATCTGGTGATGCGGCAGGCCAGCGGCTACCCGCCAACGATCGCGACGGATTATCCATTTATTTACAACCAGGAGAATCTTGAGAACATTATCGTCGTTAAAGACGGTTCCCAAATCATTAGCATGGTTGCAATCTGGGTTAATGAAATTCAGTTGGCTTCTGCGCGATTGAAGATCGGTGGTATTAACTGCCTGGCTACCAGACCTGGCTTCAGGGGATTGGCCTTGGCCTCTGCAGTGATGCAAGCCGCCCATACCCACATGCAGAAACTGGGTTGTCAAGTTGCACGCTTAACCACGGGAATTACCAGATGGTACCGCCGACTTGGTTGGGATACTGCTGGAATACTTTGTTCTTATGAACTCAACCACTCCAATATTATTCTGCTACCTAATCTTCCAGATGGAATTGATGTTCGTTGTTTTGACGGGCCGTTTGATGGCACGATCTTGGAGCAGGTATGTGGCCTGCGTGACCAGGATAAACTTGGCGCTAGTCGCACGCCGGAACTGATGAAAGTGCTTTTGGGATCGGGTAGTGACCCGAAGGTTCAAAGCGCATGGCAGTTGATGCTGGCTTTCGAGGGACCCCGGCCAACTGCGTACTTACTGGATCGTGAGGGATCGATCGAGGAATGGGCTGGGCCAGCGAACATCCTTTCCGGCCTGGTACGCAACTGTTTTGAATGGCGCGCGAAAGATCAGGTGAGCCGTTCTAAAATGGATAGACAGACCAAGGTGGCGGCCAGTGAGAAGATGCTTCTGGTCGGGCCGCAAGACGGGCATCCGTTTTTGGAGACCTTGCAGGGACTTGGCATGCCCTGCCACCGCGACTATTGGGGCATGCTCTATATTCTGGATCCCAGGGGCGTCCTGGACGCCTTTGGCCACCAGGACATCGATGTCGTGGAAGACAATGGCCGCATGATTGTCAGTCGTGACGGGCAGAGCCTATCATTGACACGTCAACAACTCGTCAAGCTTCTTTTTGGTCCTGAACGCATCGATGGTTTTGCCAGTGATGTACTGCCGCTGAAATTTTGGCAATGGTCTCTCGACCACGTCTGAACTCGTCTCCATCACCACGGATTCTACTTTCACTCTCTCGCCCTCACCTGGGCTGGGCGGCTTTATCGGCGCCGGTCTTCGCCGTCGATGCGCCGTTGTGCCCCTTCGCTAGCGACGAATAGGACCTCAGTGCCCCGTCCAGAGCCGGGCCTTTGGGCCCCAGTCCCGGCTCCAGCGCTTTTCCAGTACCTCCCAATGCCCACCGGCGCGCGTCAAGAACTGATGCCTGGTTGCCGGAATAGATTGAAAATGGCTTTTGTATTTCCTATACTTGTATTTCCCGACTTCATGGTGCTTCTCATCAGGGTATCCCTGCTCGGCCCCGGACTTCAGCGCACTTTGCATGGCAGCCACCAAATGCATTTGGTGGCACTCTTTATTTTGCCACAACTCCATTTTAGCAGAAACACAAAAAATAAGGAGAGTAAGTTTATGAGAAGAGCAGATCTGCACGTCCATACACACGCGTCGTCCGACGCCTCATTTTCTCCAGAAGAGGTTTTCAGCATTGCCAAGGCGCGGGGGTTGTCGGCTCTAACCTTTAGCGACCACGACACCACCGACAGCATTGCAGAAGGACGACGACTTGCCCCCATCTATGAGGTGGACTTCTTGCCCGGCATCGAGATCACCAGTTCGTGGTGCGAAATACCAGCCCATGTCTTGTGCTTTTTCAAAGATGGTCCGCTTCCTTCTCTGCAGGAGTTTCTATCCGCTAAAATCTGGTCGGTGGGAAAACAGTTCAATCTCGCCATGCTCGACTATTTGCAGGGGCAAGGTAAAGACGTGACCCTCGCCGAGTACGATGCTGAGGTCGAGATTCAAGAAGAGTCCGAGTCAACGGCACTGTATCATCTATTGGTTAAAAAAGGCATTGTGTCGGATCAGAAATCGTTCACGGCAATGCGAGAGGCTTCAGGCGTCCGAATTCTCCGCCCGCCAGTGCCAGAGGTCATCAAAGCCTGTCACGAGGCTGGCGGCATTGCCGTGATCGCGCACCCCGGCCACGACACAGGCGTCGTCTTCACATTCGACGAAGAGAATATCGCCGACTTGGCTGCTGAAGGACTCAACGGTGTCGAGGTCTTCCACCCTGCGCACACGGATGCGCAAGAGGAGGAATATGTCCGGATTTCGGATAGCCTGGGACTGGTCAAGACAGGTGGCTCGGACATGCACATCCCCCGCCCAGAGCCTCAAAAGATGGTCGGCGGCACGTATGGTGATTGGGATGAGATAGTTGAGTATATCGAAAAGAAATAGTCAGTGCTAAAGTTTGGACCGGAATCGGACTATCCAGCCGCGATAGCTCGGTTTAGCGGCGGACCCTGCGACCCTGGCTGCAACGCATCCGCCTCCCCAGTGCTGCATCTTTGCCTTTGTCCCGCTGCCAAACGCCAGGTTTTGCGAGATGCGATCTTCGTCACCTCGAGGTGATCCATGGAAGTTTGTGGCGGAGGCATAACCCACCGGACTTAGTTTGCAGCGCGGCATGGGAATCCGTTGCAACGCTCTTCTGTTCACCGAAAAGGTATGGCGTCGCCGTGCCAGGGGAAGGCAAAGCTGGGTTTGTTGCAGTGGCGCCGGGTGCCAAGGCGCAGCTTGATCTGACTGCCCGGCTG
>CAXFTV010000742.1:0-5475 GCA_964005845.1 uncultured bacterium | reverse complement strand
TGAAAAAGGGTGTTTTCGCTGCAAAGAGTTGGGGGGGGTAGTCGTACTGCGAGGCGGTAGCGCCGTCGGCGGTGGCTTGTGGCGTGATGCGTTAGGCGGCGAAGTCCCACTCCGTTTCCCAGGCCTCGCTTAAGTCCCGGGTTTCCCCCTGGGCTTCCGACCCGACCGGGGGGGCCTTATGCGCTGATTCCCCTAGGTCCCTGATTTTACCCTGAAATACTGGGTAGGAATTATGGTGCATGGAATGTATTTGTCTTGCGCGGTGTACTCAAAGCCCTGAAAGTCCTTGCGGCCTTCTCTGTACCCTACCCTGCTCTAACTCTTGATGGCCATCGCACGGCGCTGGCAACCGCGCTCGGGCAGGTGACCGGTATTTCCGTATGTGGACTCTTAGCTGTCTTTTTTCACCGGTCCCTGCGGCGCCGCCTTGCTGTAGAGCGCCGCGCCGCGCTCGTACGAAACCGAGACCTGCCCGCCGTCCACTTCCAGCCGGGGCACGTTGTGGTGGAACACATCCCGGTCGGGACCCCGCATCACCACCAGTTGCGCGTCGCTCATCCCCTCGACCAGATCGCCCCAGCGGTTCTCGGGGTGGACCATTTCTCCACCGCTGCGGTTGAAATTGCGCGACGAGTACTTGATCAGAATTCCCCGACGCGAAATCTCGCTTTTCCACGCCAGCGCCCCGTGGGTAGTAGCGCCGTCGCCGAAGAAGAGCACGTCGCCGGCTTTCATTTCCACGTGTTTGACCAGCCCCATATCCTCGTCACAGGAGGGAATGCCCGGCGGCGTGGGGTAACAGGTCTTGTGGCTGCCGGGCACGCAGGCAAAACCGCCATCCGCGGCCCTTACATCTCTGAGTTGCCAGGTCACTGTAACCGCGCCGCAATAACTGCGCCCATTGTGGTGGATATAGCAGCGGCTGGGGTCCAGGGGGTCGTTGGCGCCGTGCAGCGAATGGCCGCTGGTCCCCTTCACCGCTACGAAGCCCGTTGCCCCGTCCATGCGTCCACCGCTGGCCCCCATCCAGTTGAGCCGGTGCTCGACCACCGGATGGGCGATCATGCGCCGGAACGGCTTGCAATAGGGCTCGGGCAACTCCAGAAGGCCCGGCAAGCTCGGCCGCCCGGTCCCCGCCAGGGTTTTTGAGCCGTGCGCCAATTCCCTACCCACCTCGATCCGGTCCTCGAAACGGTCTATCGCTTCATTGGCGGCCTGCAGCCACTCCTCGTCCATCACGCCCCGCAGGACCAGGTAGCCGTTCAGGTCCCAGAAATAAAATTCCTCGTGATCGATTCCGCTGTCTGGATTGGGCTGCAAAAACGAGGGATGAAAGACTGCACGGGACTCGTCCACTGTCACCGTCTTCCCATCGGTAACAATCGTCGGCGGAGGCGTGGTGGAATTATACCCCGGTTTGTGCAGCGATGCCCGCTGCACCGCGCTCAACTGGGCATGCCACTCTGGACGCGGCTCCTTCTCCACCTCTGATCCCGTCCCCGGGCTGCGGATTACACCTCGACCCACGTACTCGTAACTCAAGAGGCGCTGTTGCCCTTCGCCCCGCATCCCCTGCAGCGTTGCCAAGGACACGATCAGCAAGTCCCCCGCCTTGAGTGCCGGCTGGTAGGTCAGCCCCATATCGCCTGTGCCCGTGGCCACGCCCCGGGGTGTTGCCACATTGCTCTTGTGCGTGCACGGCACCAGCGCGAACCCGCCGTCCCCGGCACCCGCGTCCTCCAGTGCCCAGAGCACGCGCACCCCCTCGCTGAACCGCCGTCCGTTCTGGAAGTAGTAGGCAATGGCCGGATCGCGCGGCTCGTTACCTCCTCTGAGCGGCGCATCCGTCGCGCACGTTTCCTCACACCAGATCTCCGGCTCCCGGTCCAGTATGAATCCCGGGCCGACGATCTGGTTGAGATACCACACCAGGTGCGGATGCACGAGAAGATCGCGGAAGGGGTCTTTCAGCTCGTCCGGCCAGCCCAGCATGCCCTCCAGCTGGCCGGCCTTCTCAAGGGCGCCGTTGAGCCGCGCCACCTGCATCCTGGTCAGAGCGCCCGGCACGTGCAAATATCCCGCTACGTCAAAGCAGTAATTTTCCTCATTGCTCATTTCTTTGCGATCCATCTCCATACCTCCTTTATGGGGAGAAGCGGGCGGAGCTACCGCCTATGCTTACCGGATATTATGCTTTCTCAGGACGGGGTCAACGACAATATTCGCCGGGACGTTGACTAGAGATGCGTCTATTGGTCAAGGACGGGTGCAGGGCAAGCGCATCAAAAGTGGCCAGCGGACAATACAAGCACAAGCCCTTCCAGGCCGCCAATCGGCAAAGTCGTCGATGTGGTCGGTGGTCCAGTAGCGGCGGTTCTCGATGCGGTCGTGGTTTTTATCGTGGGTCTCGGTGCCGAAATCGTCGATGCAGGTGAAGGAGTAGGGCAGAAATTCGGGCACAGGTAGCGATCAGCCTCCCAGACAATACCCGCGTCTCCGTCCCACGCGAAAAACTGCTCAATAAGCCATGTACAAGATGCCGACTTTCTCGACTTTTTCTTTGTCGAAGGCCACCGAGATGTGATAGAGATATATCCCCGGCGGCACCAGCACCCCCCCATCGTCCCGGCCGTCCCATGCCCGTGCATACTCCCCGATACCGTCCACACCCGCATACACCTGGCGCACCCGCCGACCCGACAGATCCAGCACTTCCACCTCTACCTGTGCCACGCCTGTGATCTCTAGAATGTCGTAGTCGATGTTCACCCCATCGTTGACCCCGTCCCCATTCGGCGTAATAACCGCCGACTCGGTGCGCACCTGCACCAGGTTCTGCTCCCGATCCGAGGTGGCCACCGACACCCGGTTGCCCTCAAAGTTCTCCGTGGCATCGCCCGCGTTCACCCCCTGCGGCACCTCCAGGGGCTGCTCGCTGTCCGATACCCGCGCATTGAAGGTGGTCCCGTAGCGCAGCACCTGGGCCGAGAAATCCACCTCCACCAGCGTCCCCGAGTCCTGCGCCTCCAACCGTGGAAAGCGCACCAGCAGCCGGTGCCGATCCTGCTCGACTCTTTCGGGGTCGACCTCCGCGTCGCCGATGCGCACCACCACGTCCTCCGGTTCAACGATCGACGAGGTCTGGATCTCCAGCTGGTCAAAGCCGGCGTCGCCGGCGCGGATGGTCGGCCGCAGCGCGTAGGTAAATTGCTCCGCTTGCCCGACCCGGGCTTTGGTCGGCCAGACCTCGCCCACCAGGTTCGAGGCCACCGGTTCCGAGGCGCGCAATTCCAGAAAACGGATCTCGCCGCCGGCGTTCTCCAGAGGCTGGAAGTCGACCTTGAACTGGAAAAATTGCCGCGGACTGACCGACACCACCGGAGTTCCGGTGCCGTCGGCAAAATCATAGGGCGCCGACCAAAAGGTCCAGTTGGCCTGGTCGTAGGTGATGTCGGCCCTTTCACCTATTTTGAGGCCGTTGTAGGTGGCGCGGCTGACCTGGATTTTGCCACCGCGACCGGTGAGACGCCAGAACAGGTCCGGATCGTCGTCCTGGCCGCTGCGGGTCTGGATGAGAACCTTGGCCCCAGGATCCCGGGTGCCGGACCAGCGCAGGTCCCCCCAGGCCATGGGCTGCCCGAAATCGATGACAGCGGAAATATAGGTGGACTGTTTGGCGAATCCCCTGGCGTAAACTTCTATTTCGTTCACTTCCCAGTCCGTGTTGTGCTCGGCCAAGGCCACCTGTACAAACTCTACTTCCTCATGCGGCGGGATGGGAATGTCCAGGCTTTGCTCCCGGTTATCTCTTATCTCGACAATCCAGGGTGAAAGCGGCACGACGATGCCATATTGAAGTCGGGGCAGCGGACCAATGTGGACGCGGAGAACCCGCACGATCCTGCTCGGGTCGGTCGACCCGGATATCACCCGAATCCGATCGATGTTGTAGAGACTGCCCAGGAAGATATTGGCCGTGCCCGGCCGACCGAAAATGTCTTTGCATCTTCCGGATCCACCGCGGAATTCGGCGCACAGATATTTTTCTGCCAGCCAGAAGGTGTTGGCGTCCCCATCCCACACCTCTGCATTCACATTGGCTCTTAAATACGCCCCTCCCTTCTCTTCGATTCCGGGTGCTATGTTGAAGGTGGAGTCCCGTTCCAGCGCCCGGATGCCGGAGACGTCCATATCCAGGTCAATAGTCTGCCCATGGCGGTTGGCATCGAAATCCATCCAGCTCAACTGTCTGAAGTCCACCCCGTCGTTGCCCAGCTCGGGGGGGGCGGGCAGCTCTTCACCGCCAAAGCGGTAAATGATCAGACCCGAGGCCGCGCCGGCCCAAAAACCGACTGCCAGAGAAATAAGCCAGATCGGATAAAGGAATCGTGCTGGTTTCATTGATATTCTCAACTTGCAAGTCCTGGGCGTCGCTCCATCCGCTTTAGAAGGCAAACAATTAACCGCTTGATCAGCTGTGTGCAAAACGCCAACTCTTTCGACCTTTTCTTTGTCGATTTCCACCAAGATAGTACATTGGGTGGGTGCTATCAAGTTTTGCGTACGCTGCATCCGCCCCCAGGCCCAACGGCCAACCCGACGCCACTTTCCAATCCTGGGGATACCGGCTCGCCGCCCACTGCTCGGTCGTATCCTCGGCTATGTCCCACAGCATCACCTGGCCATCCGGGCGGGCCGAAGCCTCTCAGGTCACATACTTTGACAGATGCTTTGGGCTAGAGTAATAACGGCGCGATATGTGCCCATTGTACATCGGTTAATTCGGATTCGTGTCGAGACAAGGCAGCACTCCTTTCGGAGAACCAACGTACATAAAGCTGAATCAGAAAAAAACGTATGCTCCTCTCAAGTTATGAAACTGCTTCCGCTGGATGGTGGTCAGGACTAGGTTACAATTGCCTGGGGAATATACGCCGTCGCCCTGCTCGTTTTGGGAATCCGACGCAATCTCAACCCGCTACTGGCAGTCGGCATGGGGCGCTGCTGGTGGGAAAGCTCTTCCTGGTCGATCTCGCCAGGCTGGAGGCGATCTGGCGCATCCTGCTCTTCCTCGGTTTTGGCGGGCTTTTTCTGGTACTCAGCTACTACTTTCAGGCGCGGTGGAAAAGATCAGGAAAATTTGCCGATGAGTTCGGGGATGGCGAATCCGGCAGGCAGCAGGAGCCGGAAGAAGGGTAGGAACTATAAAGGCCTTTTTAGGCTTTCGGGTGCTGTAGTAGATGTGGCCGGTGGCATGCTCTGTCCGCTCCCAATGATAGGCCGGGGCCAATGTTTCGCCCTGCCCTGGCAGGAACACATCGACCTTTTCAAAGAAGCTTCGCTCATGTCCGCTCTGCTACTCGAGACCTTCCGATCGAGGGCCGGTCTCCTCGGGTGCGCTACGAGAACCAAAGCGAGAAGACTTCGGCGTTTCGCAGGTACAACCGCACGCTCAGGTTCTCGTCGTGGTTGTCC
>CAXFTV010000741.1:0-2495 GCA_964005845.1 uncultured bacterium | reverse complement strand
GACCAGATGTACGTGATGACCCCCTTTGTCTACGGCAACCAGTATCTGGGTTTCATCGGCATGCTGCACTCGGCCACCGAGCTGGGGCCGGTGCAACTGGCCGCGGCGCGCGATCTGGATCACTGGCAGCGGGTGGGCCGGCGCGAGGAATTTTTGCCGGTGGGCTCTCCGGGATCCTGGGATGGGGCATGGGCCACCCTCTCTTCCAATCCGCCCGTTCTGGTGGACAACCAGCTCTACATGTGGTATACCGGGATGCCCCAGGCACACGGCACTGACTTTGCCGAGAGCGCCATTGGCCTGGTGACCCTGCGCAAAGACGGCTTTGTGGCTCTGCGCTGCGGCATTAGCGGCGGCGAACTTATGAGCGAACCTTTCGAGGTCACCGCCCCCGGGCTTTTCCTCAACGCCCAGTGTCTTTTCGGTCGGCTACAGGTGCGCGTGATCGACGATATCTCGGTGCCGCAAGGGTACGGCTTTGAGGCCTGCAATGCCCTGGAGCAGGGCGATGAAACCGACTTCGAACTGACCTGGGGGGCGGAGCGGCGGGATTTGTCGGCCTTTGTGGGCCGCAAGATCCGGTTGCAAATCCAGGCCGAAAATGCCACCAGTTTGTTTTCCTATCGGATAGGCTCAAAGGATTGAAGGCAGATGCTGGGGAAGGCAGGGCCTATCTCGGGTGAAATTTAAGGGCGATGCGCGATCGGTGTTCCGCTGTCGTTGCCGGCTGGTTCCTGTTTTGCCCTTCTCGTCTTTGAGGACGGATCCTTTTTTCGGTGGATCTTTACTACCCTTACCCGCACCTCGGCCGCCAGCGCCGCGATACAAGTGCCCAGTTCGTTCGGGTTGCAGCGCAGTTGCCCCGCATTTTATTGGAGACTTAGAGGTCATAGCACGTCAAAACAGATGTTCACTAGAAGCCCGCGAGCGCCCACGCGCTGCGGGCGGTTTTGGGAAAGGATGGGATCTATGCCAGCTCAGACCTTCACGATCGACTCACAAGTTCACGCCTACGAGCGGGACCGTCCCGAGCGTCCCTGGAGCGCATCTCTGGAAGGCCCCGAAGAGGTTACCGGTGACGATATGGTGGCAGCGATGGACGCGGTCGGGGTCGATGGGGCGTTGCTGGTTTCGCCCTTCAGTATGTACCGTTACGATGCCAGCTATGCCCTCGAGGTTTACGCCAAACATCCGGGCCGGTTCGGGTTGATCAAGCCCTTCGATCCTCAGTCGGAAGCCGTTTCCGAGGAAGTAGCTGAGTGGGCGCGGACCCCGGGGGTGGTGGGAGCCCGGATCATGCTCACGCTCCAGCCGTACGAAGCAGACGATCCGGGTCTCCAGCGCATACTCGCCGCTGCGGCCAGAGCTGGCATGCCGGTAAATGTCATGTGCTCGGGCAAGCTGTCGCTGCTGGGCGAACTGGCCCGCCGCCATCCGAATACTCAGGTCGTAGTCGATCACTTGGGCCTGGCGCAACCCTTCGTCCCCCCCGCTCCGCCCGCTCCATTTGCCGATCTGGCCGCAGTTGTCGCACTGGCTGAGTGTGAAAACGTCGCCATCAAGATTTCCGGCGCCTGTACCCTGTCCCACCAGCCCTTCCCGTATGCGGACATCTGGGAATCCCTGGGAACCCTGTTCGAAGCCTTCGGTTTCGGCAGGTGCCTGTGGGGTACTGATTGGACCCGAGCGGTGCGATTGTTGACCTACCAGCAGGGGGTCGAGGCCTTCCGGATTAGCGAGTGGCTGTCCGAATCTGAACGCTCCGCGCTCATGGGCGGAAGCCTGGCGAAAATCTACAACTGGGTGCCCGCCGCCAGCCATTGATCTGGATTCGTTTGACAGGCAAGTGTGTCCTCACTCTTGCTGCCGCCAGGGGACTTATCGCAATGTCCACGTCTCGGCCAACGAGCGCCGCTGATAGCCATTTTTCGTTATGCGTAAGCCTGCCCCATTGGCGACTTTTATTACTGCTGATTCGAAAGGGGGGGGGGATGTATACAGCAGAAAATATTGCCAGGGTTTTTGAGGGTATCGCGCCGCTGGATTCAGGAGTGCCTGGTGACCAATTGGGATTCGTATACGGGAATCCCACTACCGATGCACAGTATCAGTGAAATTCCGGCTATCCGCCGGCAGGCGCAGATTCTGTCGGAAAGCCTTCCCAATACAAGAGTGCAATACATTCCCACCGGGGCTACTGCGTTCATGTCCAGCTAGGATGGGGGAGAACTGGACCGCCATCCGGACTCCCAGGTTGATAATGGGAATCTGATACAAGCCTTCGAAGCGCCGGCACCGCCCGATCCATTTGTCGAAACTGGCGGGGCGCCGGGACGAGCCGATCCAGGCAGCCATATGCCAACCGAGAAACTGGAGGAGCATCATGACGCCCGAGGAAGAGTATTGTTTTGACGTTCGGGGTTACCTGGTGGTCGAAAAGGCGGTCGCGCCGGATTACCTTGCCCAGCTAAACGAGCGGCTCGTTTTCTGGGAGG
>CAXFTV010000740.1:0-3739 GCA_964005845.1 uncultured bacterium | reverse complement strand
TTCCACGACGACCAGCACGGCACTGCTATCGTCCTGCTGGCGGCGCTGCTCAACGCCGCTCGAGTCCTGGGGCGCGAACTGCCGGGTATGAAAGTTGTGGTGAGCGGGGCGGGAGCGGCAGGTACTGCTATTGCCCGCATGTTGCGCTGTGTCAATTTCGATCCCCAGGTATGCGTGCCAGTCGACGACATTATCGTCTGCGATTCACAGGGCATTATCGATGCGCAGCGGCAGCGCCTGGCGCCTGAAAAACAGGAGCTTTTGGGCTATACCAATCGGCACCGGCGCAGCGGCAGTTTGCGGGATGCGCTGGAGGGAGCGGATGTTTTCATCGGCGTCAGCAAGGGGGGGCTGCTCAACGCCGACGATATCCGTGTCATGGCTCCGGGACCTGTTATTC
The DNA here is from genome assembly GCA_964005845.1 of uncultured bacterium. GTDB lineage: Bacteria > Latescibacterota > UBA2968 > UBA8231 > UBA8231 > CAXFTV01. Next base: position 3,339 of record CAXFTV010000740.1, on the reverse strand, counting down.
TGGCCATGGCCAATCCCGAACCCGAGATTTTTCCCGCAGAAGCCAAAAGAGGTGGGGCTGCGATTGTGGGCACCGGGCGCAGTGACTTTCCCAACCAGGTCAACAATGTGCTGGCTTTTCCCGGTATTTTTCGCGGTGCCCTGGACGCCGGGGCTAGCGCGATCGACGGCAGCATGAAACTGGCTGCTGCCCACGCCCTGGCCGCTACCGTCGGTGCGCCTAGTGCAGATAAGATCTTGCCGACCCCTTTGGATCGAACGGTGGCCCCCCGGATTGCCGATGCGGTGCGCCAGGCTGCAGGGGAATCCCATTAACTAATTGTTCAAGGAGGAAGAGGGCATGTCAGCTTTTACCACTCGGCCGGTTATCATGGGTACTCGCGGCGTCGTGACTTCGGGGCATTACCTTGCCACAGCAGCTGGTTTTAGAATCATGGAGCAGGGCGGCAATGCGATCGATGCAGCGGCGGCCATGTGCTTTTGTCTCAACTTGCTGGAGCCGCAGAGCAACGGCATTGGTGGGGAGGTGCCGACCCTTATCTACTCGGCGGCGGAGGGCAAGACCTTCGAGGTCAGCGGTATGGGCTGGTCACCGCGTGAATTCACCATCGAATGGTGCCGAGAAAACGGTATCGACCTGGTGCCGGGAGATGGTTTTCTGCCCGCCTGTGTGCCGGCTACCGTCGGCACCTGGGCGGCGGCTCTGGAGCGCTTCGGCACCATGAGCTTTTCCCAGGTGTTGCAGCCGGCCATCGAATTGGCGACCAGGGGATATCCCATGTACGACAGGTTGAGTGAAGCGCTGGAGAGAAATGCGCAGAAGTTTAGCGACTTGTACCCCAGCACAGCAGAGGTCTATTTGCCGGGGGGAAGGGTCCCCACGGCAGGGGAGATCTTTCGCAATCCCGATTGGGGCGCTATGCTTGAAAAGATGTGCCGGGGCGAGGAGGATGCGCGCCACAAGGGGCGCGCGGCCGGCATCCAGGCGGCACGGGACGTATTCTACAAAGGCGAGATCGCCGCGACCATCATCGACTATATGAGCAATAATCCGGTCGAGGACGCCAGCGGTTCGAGTCACCGCGGTCTGCTTTCCTACGAGGACATGGCCGAGTGGGAAGCGCACATAGAAGAGCCACCGAGCGTCGACTACCGCGGCCTGGAAGTACACAAGTGCTCCGCGTGGACCCAGGGGCCGGTTTTTCTCCAGCAATTGACGCTGTTGGAGGGTTATGATTTGCCTGCCATGGGTCACAATTCGGCAGATTTTCTCCACACCTATATCGAATGCGCCAAGCTGGCCTATGCCGACCGCGAGGCCTATTATGGCGACCCGCTGCTGGACGAAGTTCCCTTTGCCGATTTGCTCTCCAAAGAATACGCCGCAGAGCGGCGCCAGCTGATCGGTGACCGGGCCTCGCTGGAACTGCGCCCCGGCCACGCCGGCAGGGGCGTGCCGGACTGCGATCTCGAGGACGTGGCCGGGGACAACCGCAATGCCCTGCGAGTGGCACCGCGGGCGGTGAAGGATCTGGGGCAGGGGCATGCCCACCTGGGCGATACAACCCATCTGGATGCCGTGGATGCACAGGGCAATATGGTTGCCGCTACGCCCAGCGGCGGTTGGCTGGGGACATCTCCGATCATCCCTGGTTTGGGATTCCCCATGGGAACCCGCGGTCAGATGTTCTATCTGAATCCAGCGCGCGCCAATGCCCTGGCGCCGCGCAAGCGGCCGCGCGCGACGCTGACTCCATCTCTGGTCACCCAGGACGGCCATCCCCACATGGTTTTCGGCACCCCCGGAGGGGATAGCCAGGACCAGTGGACCCTGCAATTTTTTCTCAACTATGCGGATTTTGGCATGAATATTCAGGAGGCGCTCGATGCGCCCACAGTGCACTCGGTGCACTTTCCCTCGTCTTTTTATCCGCGCGGCGCCCATCCGGGCCGGATGGTAGTCGAAGACCGTATTGCCGCGGAAGTCAGGTCCGAACTGGAGCGCCGCGGCCACCAAGTGGTGGCGGCAGATGGCTGGAGCCACGGCAAGGTCATGGGGATTCGCTACGACCGCGAGCGCGGTGTCATCCTGGGGGGCGTTGCGCCAAAGGGCAATATAGGTTACGGGTTGGGCTGGTAAAGGGGCTCGCTTGCACTTAATTAAGGCTTGACACAGTCGGAGTTCGCCGATATTTTTCTCTCATAAGTAAATACTAAACCAGGAAGTTAGATGCCTGTGCTGTTTTCGTGATTGGCACCGAAACTGGCACCGTGGCCCTTTCATTGCGGTCTGGGGGACATCTTTCCTGGCCCCCAACCGGAACTGCATAGTACCGCTGCATAATGGCGATTTTTGGTGGCGGATCCTCCGGGATAGGTAGAACCGAAATGCAAAATTCATTGTAAACCCACTGTCGATTTAATTGCGGCAGTGGGTTTTTTAGGAGAGTAAAATGAAAATAAAACTAGCCGATGGTCAGGCATTGGAACACCGGGGAGAGGGCAAGCTCAAGGATATTCTGCTCGCAGAGGACAAGAGCTTGCTGCGGCAGTATATCGGTGCCCAACTCCAGGGCGAGCACATCGACTTTCACACCGAGTTGCCGGATGATGCCGAGGTAGAGTTGATTTCCTGGGAGTCAGAAGAGGCCGCCTGGATCTATCGGCACAGCCTTTCACACGTACTGGCCCAGGCGGTCAGGCGGCTCTTTCCCGGTGCAAAGCTGGCAATAGGTCCGGCAATTGAAGACGGGTTCTACTACGATTTTGATGTCGAAACCCCTTTTACTGAAGAGGATTTGAAAAAAATTGAAAAGGAAATGAAGCGGGTGGTCAAGCAGAACCACAGGTTCGAGCGCCTCGAGGTGTCCCGCGCGGAAGCTTTGCCGATGATCGAAAACGAGCCTTACAAGCTTGAAATTCTCGCGGATCTGGGAGACGAGGAGACCCTGTCATTTTACCGGGATGGGGATTTTATCGACCTGTGCCGGGGACCCCATATGCTGGGCACCGGCCAGGGCCGCTTCTTCAAGTTGCTCAACGTCGCCGGAGCCTACTGGCGCGGCGATGAGAATAACAAGATGCTACAGCGCATCTACGGCACGGCCTTTGCCAGTCGCGAGGCCCTGGATCGGCATTTGCACATGCTGGAGGAGGCCAAAAAGCGCGATCATCGGCGTCTGGGTCAGGAGCTGGAGCTCTTTATCTTTGATGACGAGATCGGTCCGGGTTTGCCGCTGTGGCAGCCCAAGGGCACGGTATTGATCGAAGAATTGGAGAATCTGGCCAAGAACACTGAGCGCCGGGCTGGCTACAAACAGGTGCGCACGCCGCACATCTG
>CAXFTV010000739.1:0-1720 GCA_964005845.1 uncultured bacterium | reverse complement strand
GTAGGCGACCAGGCCGCCGTAGAAAGTGCTGATATCCCGGGGCGCGGGCTCCAGCGCCGTGCCGTTGAACTTAAAGCCGAGCCGATCTTCCATGCCGGTCTGGACAATGCGAATCCGCAAAGTCGCGCGCTCCAGCGCCGCGTCGGCGCGCGCCGCGTCGACGTCGTCGCCAACCTCAAAGGGCACCAGCGCCGGAACGCCTTCCTCGAGGACGATGGGCAGGGGCCGTTCGACCGGCCACGGCGTCGCATTAGGGTCCTGTTGTGCCGGGAAATAATGCTTGTTCTTGCGGGCGTAAATATCCGCATCGCCCAGCTCCCGCAGGACCTGGTACTCCGCGGGACCGTGCGGCCAGGGCAGACCCGATAGGTAGAGTCCGTCGGCGCCGGCGGCCATCTGGTTTGCCGCGGCGGCACGCATCATTTCGATGGGGGGTTCGTGATGGCGATCGTCATAGGGCGTGCGGCCCAGGTGCGGGTAGACCCAGACCCCGCTCTTCCTGGCCGCCGCTGCAATCCACTCAAAATGCGCTTCCTGATCCAGGTCGAAGCCCAGCGCGTTGACCACGATGGCGTCCACCAGCTTCTCTTCGATCCAGGTGCGCACATCCATGCCGACCGCAAGGTTGGCGTCCTCCCGCGGATGGACGCGCGCCGCCAGCATCAGCCGCTGGCCTCGCGCGGCGCCAAGCCGATCCAGCAACGCCCGGACACGGCGGACGAAATCGCTCAGCAAGGGCGTGTTTTTGTCGATTTCCGAAGGTTTGAAGAAGACGCGGACGTAGTCGTCGATCTCGAGCCCGTCGGCGCCGTAGCGCCCGCAGACCTCCTCGATCAGATCCAACCGCTCCTGGCGCACTTCGTCGATGGCGAAGTCGAGGCAGGTGGCTACGGCAGGTCTGTCCGGATCCTGCTCGCCGATCATGTACTCGGGGTGGGACAGCTTGAGACGGTTGAGCATGTAGTGGTTGCGATTGGGGCCCGCGGGCGCACCGGAGTCGTTGATGCGCAGGCTGGCAATGACCTGGATATCCTTTTCATGGGCGCGGTCGACGACCACCTGCAGGGGATCCATGCCGGCGGCGAGCGCGGCGGCGAGATTTTTGGCCGCGCGCCACCACATAATGCCGTGGTCGTGATCGGCGACCGCATCGCCCCACTTGTCGGCGACCCTGGAATCGTGCAAAAACGTCGCCCCCGAAGCCAGCCCGAAGGCCAATGTGTCGACCCCGGTTCCGAGAATTTCGTCCACCGGGCTCTGCAGCTGGTGCCGGTTCAGCGGCGGATCGAACCGGTACATCAGATAGTGGCGGGCGTCGTTGTAGTAGATCAGCCTGGGTTTGCGCATCGCGGATTCTCCTTCGGCTTACGCGCTCGATGAATTGCAAAGTGCGCCGCGGCTACCGCTACGACTCCAAGAGTCCGGCTGGCCGCGCCAGGTGGGCGGAAAAGTTGCACTGCCATCATCGCCGGGCTCTTTGACAATTCGCCGCCGCCGGGCCCCACCTTGCTCCAGCGGCGCATCTTGCACGGGAAAAACCAATAGTTTATAATTCAGAACCTCGCAGCGAAAAATACTGCTAATACAGGGGAAACTCAAGGCCGGGAGAACATTTTTCCGGCCGCTGAAAAAACGCGATGAGCACGACCGACATTTTTCGCATCACAGCGCCAGCGGCCGAGGACTTCACCGCCTTTCACGCCGATGGCTACGTCGCCTT
>CAXFTV010000738.1:0-3818 GCA_964005845.1 uncultured bacterium | reverse complement strand
TTAAAGCCAAAATCGAAGCTTTCCAGGGTCTTGGTGCTGTTGACGGTGGAGCGCCGCAGGCGCAGCTCCAACTGCTTTTGGGCGCGACGCTCGACCTCGTCTTCGAGTAACCGGGCTAAAAAAGTCGATGTGCGAGGCTTTGTCTTTGATAGCCTGTTGATTGCGGCTTTCCAGCGTGTCCAGGATACCCGACAGCCGCAGCTGTTTGAGCGGAGCGGCCAGTTGATGGGTCAATTCCATGCCGGCCCTCCTTTCAGATGGCCCACTAACTCCTGGTCCGTACGCACAAAGCAGGTCGCCGGGGGGGCTGCGCCGGGGCGGGATCGGGCTGGTTTTCCAGGCCCTGGGTGAGGATGCGGCGAATGGTTTTGTAGACCGGATCGCCAAAGCGCACCGCCCGGGCACAGGCCGCTTCCAGGCGCTGGGCGCCCACCTGGTTTTCTAAGCGCAACAGGCGCCGGGCCGTGGGTAGCCGCTCCAGGACCGGATCGGTCAGCCAGCCCTCGACGATGTGGGCGGTGGCTGGATCAAGCTGTTTTGCTAAGTGCCGGCATTCGGGCCGTTGCCACAACACGCCGGCCTGTTTATCCGCGGGCAGATGCTGGGGATGGGTCTGACGCTGACCGGGTTCTTCGGCCCGCGTATGGGTGGCGACTAACTGGTGGTCCTGGGTGTAAATGCGCAGGTGCCGACCGGTGTCGCGCAGGTAAACCGGCTGGTGCACCAGCCGGAACGGCACCGAGTAGTAGGCCCGATCAAAAACGATGTAGCCGTCGCGATGGACCTTGGCCTGTTTCCACGCTGCCAGCTCATAGGGATGATCCGGGAGCGGCTGGAGCTGTGCCTTCTCCGTTTTTGTGAAACGATCCATCGGCTTTTCCTGCGTCGTCCCATGCACGCGCTGGCCCGCAACCTGCACACACCAGTGCCGCACCTGGGTATTGACCTGAGCGAGGGGCGCGGAATCGCAACCGGCCAGAAAGTTGCGTTTGACGTATTGGACTCCCCCCTTTTCGACTTTGCCTTTGTGCTGGGGGGTGCGCGGACGGCACGGGGCCACTAAAAAGCCCTAATGCGTGGCGCACTCGGCATAGGCCGGATGCAGTTGGGGCTCGGTGGCATCGGCCTGCAAGACGGCCGCTTTGAGATTATCGACGACGAGGCGCTGGGGCGCGCCGCCGAAAAAGGCAAACGCCTGCCGATGCAGATAAATCCAGGTGGCAATCTGCTGGTCAAAGACCAACTCGACATACTGGTGGCGGCTCCACGAAAGCGTCATGATAAACGCCCAGCTTTTGCGCTGCTGCCCTGTGGCCGGATCCATCTGTCGGCCGGCATAGCCAAAATCGATCTGGGCTTCCTGTCCGGGCGCCGTCTCGACGCGCACCGGCACCTCGGGCACGACCCGCTCGCGTTGGCGGATAAAACGATAGACCGATGCATAACTGCCCGTGTAGCCCTGATCGCGTAAACACTGGTAAATGGCCGCCATCTCAACCCCCGCCTGGCGCAACTGATCCACCAGCGGGGCAAAGGGGGCCACCAGCGAAACATTTTGCTCGGGTAGGGCGCGCTCCAACGTCGTTTCCAACTGGGTATGCAACTGGGCCGGCGGGGGTAGGGGGGCTTATAGAAGCCCCTGGCCCTGCGCCCAGAGACGGTACTTTTTTACGGTCTTGCGGTGCAGACCCATCGCACGCTGAATGGCGCGATCGCTGTCACCGGCGCGTAGGTGCTGCACTAATCGGTGGATCTCCATCGTGACTTTCCTCCTGCCTGGCATCAAATCCCTCCCTCGGCCAGCCGCAAAGGGGATCAAATGGGGGCCTAGGAAGGATACGGATGAAGCAGAAATACGCATACTCAACACGACCAGGTGGTACACTTTAGGCGAAAACGGCCCGGTACAATATGGCTGAAAAATGACAAGCCTGCATGATCAACACCATTTCCCTCGAAGTCCCGGGGATAATCTCACTGGGGGCGGTGTTGACTCCAGATGCAATTAGTGCTCGGTCTGCCATAGTGACCGGTCGTGTTGTTGCACCTTCTACTGTGCAATAAAGTCGTTTGTGGTTATAGAGCGTTTATCCTATATTTAATATACGTGGAACACTTTATTTAGGAATTAAAAGATTTGCCAAAAATTTTTCTAAATTTTGTTTCAAATATGCCGATAGTAATAGAAACGGGTTTAACCAAAATAGAGAAAAGGTGATTCCCATGCGTATAAAAGGGCTATCACAACCTCCCAAAACGTCCCAGGCTGAACATCGAAACGTTGCTACTAATGTTAAGAAAAATAGTAGTCGTGTTGATGATGTAGTTGAAATATCTCACAATGCACAGGAAGTAGCCGATCTTAGTGCGGCGGCCAAAGCTGCTCCCGATAAACTCAATCCACGCATCCAGGAAATACGGGAGCGGGTTGAATCGGGGTACTATAATTCTAGGGGGGTTCAAGAGCAGATCGCCGATGCCATTCTTGATGCCGAAAGTTTACAGGAGGTCGTCGCAGATATTACTCATGTCCAATTGGCGAAAAAGGAACTAGAGCAAATATCCGAAGTCCGTACAGAGGAAGTAGCCAAAGCGCGCCAACGGGTCGGAAGTGGTTTTTATGATTCTGAGCAGGTCCGGCGGGATACGGCAGATCGGGTACTTGACGAACTGGCTTAGGAACTGGAAATAGGGCAAATTTAGGGGGTGATATTAATTTTATCGCCCCTTTTTTGTTTCTCTTACTCACGGCTTTGTTGCACGAAAGGGGCGATTAGCCCTCGGCATTGAAACGACACAGGCTTCTGATTTAGATTTGGGAAGGAATTCCGACTAAGAAACACCTTTCCTCTCTTCCCCCAAAGCCTGTGATGAAAAAGAAGATACCTCCACGTGGTTCGTCGGGCAAGAAAAAGGCTCGCTCTCCGAAGGAAATAGTCTACCGAGTCAGCAACTGGTCTACGTACAATCAGGCATTGATTGATCGGGGAAGCCTGACGGTGTGGCTTAGCGAAGAAGCCCTTTCCGGCTGGCACTACCAAAGACCGACCCAGCGAGGCGCTCAGTTTTTCTACTCTGACCTGGCCATCGAGACAACCTTGACCTTGCGTAAGCTGTTCGATCTGGGCTTGCGTCAAATTCAGGGATTGGTCACTTCGCTGTTTGCCCTTGAGCGGGACCTAAAAGTTGGGCCAGTTAGATACTCTTGAGCGGGCCCTAAAAGTTGGGCCAATTAGGATGTTAGTGTTTTAGTATTTATGAACTCATTTGGACTCCTATAGCCGAGTTTGCTATGGGGTCTTTCTTGATTATAATGTAGCCGCCAATCGCTAATAACGACCCGTGCTTCCCGTAGGTTGAGGAGCATTTCTCGACCCAGACATTCGTCTCGAAAACGACTGTGGAAGCTCTCGATGTAGCCATTTTGCCACGGACTACCCGGGTCGATATAGATCGTCTTGATCTGGTTTTTTCTCAGCCACTGTTGGACTTTAGCAGCGATAAACTCAGGACCATTGTCACTGCGAATATAACCCGGTACCCCATAGCGGGCCATTGCCCTGTCCAACACGGCTAAGACCTCACTTGCCGTGAGTTGGCGTTCGACCTGGATGGCTAAAGACTGACGCGTATACTCATCCAGCAGCGTCATCATTTTCAGCATGCCCCCCTTGTCAGTTCGATCGAAGATGAAATCCCAACTCCATACATGGTGGCGATGTGTCGCCTGGGTCGGCAATCCGGTAGATACACCCCGCCGTGGGATTTTCTGGGGTTTCGGCCGGACCTTAAGCCCTTCCTGCCGACGGATATGCTGC
>CAXFTV010000737.1:0-11112 GCA_964005845.1 uncultured bacterium | reverse complement strand
CCCTGGTCCGCCCCGGCCAGGAGGGACCAGTCCCCCCAGGTGCGTCCCCCGTCCCGCGAGCGCAGCAGGCCGCAACAGAGCCGGGTATGCTGCAGCGCGGCCGCGTCCAGCGCCCCGAAAAGCGGCAAGATCAGCTCCTCTCCCCACTCGAAGGGACGTCCGCATGGTGCCGCCCACAACAGCGGTTCGGCAGCTACTGGAGCGGATTCCCAGGTGTGGCCCTTGTCGTCCGAGGTCAGCAATTGCACCCGGCTGCTGGCATTCCGGTTGTCGAGTTCGACAAAGGGGGCGATCAGCCGCCCCGAGCCGAGGGTCGTCAGGGTGCCGTAGGCGCGGGGCTCTGCCGCCATGCCCTGGTAGAGCGGTTCGGGTTGTTCCCACCACCTGTCGTCCCGGCTGCGGCGCAAGAGCCACAATTCGCCCGTGCCCGCTTCTTCCTGCGCCCGGGTCTGATGGGTGAAGAGAAGCAGCAGGCGGCCCTCCGGCGTCTGCGCGATCGAGGCATAGCGGGTGCGGTTTTCGCCCAGGTAGGCAAAGACTCTTTCGCCGCGTTGCCAGAACCCTTTTTCGACCTGGTTGGATGCCATTTGATCTTCCTTGCGCGCCGGCGTCGATGCCGTGAGAAAAATCAGTTTTTTAAGGGAGTGGAAAATAGCATTGTTCGGCCCTGGCATCAAGGGCGTTCGGCGCAGCTCAGTTCCGCGGCCGGCGATAGATCTGGGCGCCAAAGTGTGCAAAGTCGGTGGCGGCTGCGTAAAGGTCGGGCAGGCCGATGCCGCGTTTGCAGTTGGCGCCCTGGAGGCTACTGGATCGGCATGCGCTTTGGGTGCTTATGCGAAGCGCGTTTCTACGGGGGCTTTGGGCCGGCATAGCCGCTGTTTTTTCAGCGTTCCGGCTGCGGCAGCAATTCCATTTTGTCCGGTTTGTTCGGCACCACGCAAAGAAATTCGAATGCCTCGTCGCCGATGGCTTTGTACCAGTGCGGCACCGCCGCCGGGATGAAGACCACATCGTCCTTTTCGACCTCGAAACGGTGCTCGCCAATGCCGATCTCGGCCCTGCCCTCGAGCACGTACTGCTCGTGTTCCACGGTGTTGGTGTGAGTCGGCATGCCGCCGCCCGGTTCGATGACAAAGCGCCGCATGGCGAAATTCGGCCCCTCGGTTGCCGAGATCAGCACCTGGCGGGAGGTTTTGCTCCCGGCTTCGACCGGTTCTGCGGCGGCGGCGGCGGTCTTTTTTACGTACATATTCACGCTCCTTATGTTTTACTGCCTGAAGTTGAGGAACAGCGAACCACTCAAACGGTCCTGCCGGGAATCTCCCGCGAGTCCATAGCCGAGCGTGGCCCGCAAGGTGGATGGCCCGCCGAAGAGTCTGAGGGTGGCGCCTAGCAGACCATTTATTTCCAGCTCGGCGCTGAAACCCTCGCTGCGCGAGCGGCTCTTCAGGCTGGCCAGGACAGCGACCGATTCGCTCGCCTCTAGCTTGCCTTCGGCCCCTAGTTGGAGGGCGACGCCGCCGCGGGTGATGGCATCGCCGAGTCCGGCGCTGAACTTGTACTTCATGCCGATCCGCGTGCCCAAAAAGTGCTTTTCGTTGGCCAGGAAGACAAAGGAAGTGGCAGATTTTCTGGCGCTCTCGGCCTTTCCCTCCCCTGGCGGCTTCCGGTCTGCGGAATGTAGATTCAGCCCCCAGGCGAAGCAGCGGTGAATCTGGTGCTTTATTCCCAGCGTAAATGCGGCGATGCCGCTGGCTTGCAGCAGGCGATCCACGGCTCCTCCCACCTCCAAACGGCCCTTCTTTCTGATCTTGAAATTGAAGGGCATAGCCGGCTCCTGGCCCAATTCGCTCAGGTCGGCCCAGACGAGCCCTGTCCCGGCGGAAAACCGGATGGGGATATCTCCATCGGTGGCTATCTTCCACAGGTGGTAGGGGCCCGGCCCGGCCCGGTCCGGGTCGTCGACCAGTGTCTCCAGGAACAAGTCGTAGTCGAGAGTCTCTGTATCGACCTGGGCCGGCGCGGGTGCCGCCGCGCAAATCAACAGGCCTGCGAGGACGGCGCTGGACGGAATTTTTTTACCGGGACGTATCAAGGTGTTATAGGTCCTCCGCGCAATCGGCTAGCCGGTTTTTTATTGGGCTCGCGAGCCCCTCTCAATATCGGCAAAACTGCAAGCATTCGTCCACTCTGGCCCGCGGGGATATTCTCCCTGGGCTCTCTTCTCCACCAGCACCGCCGCCGGGCGGCGGCATTTTTCTCCGCGGCGGCAAGTCGCGGCCATCACATCGCATTCCCCGCTTGTCGGAGCCGCCGAATAGTCCTATACTCAGTGCCGTCAAATCCACCGCTTCCAGAAGGGTAAAATACACTTTTGAGAGGCGATCTCAAAACGCGCTGTGCAGCGCGTGCGCGCGCCCAGTGGTCTGGGCAAGGCGACCTCAGGCAACGCCAGACTAGGGCGCTTGGCCGGTTTTTCAAAGCGAAGGGGAAAAAACCATGACGGAACGACGCTTCAAACGCAAATCCGCCGGCGATCTGGTCCGCGTCGGGGTGATCACCAGCCCCGGCGGCCACACCCCGGGCATCTGGGGGGAGAAGATGAACCCCACCGGCGATTTTATTCGCACCACCGGCATGTTGATGACCCACGCGTGGAGCATCCGCCCCGATTTTGCCCGGGGTTTGCAGGAGAAATTCCAGGGCACACAAGCGGTCGATGATCCCCGCGATATGATCGGACATATCGACGGGGTGATCATTGACGACGTCACCGCCCTCTCGCTCTACCCCCTGTTTGCCCGCCCCTTTCTGGAAGCCGGCATTCCCACTTTTGTCAACCGTCCCTTTGCCACCTCTCTGGCCAAGGGACGGGAGATGGTGGATACCGCCGCAGAATGCGGTACCGCTCTGCTCACTGCTTCCACCTGGGAGTTTTCCGAGAGCGTCGGCGATCTGCGTGCCAAGGCCGCGGATCTGCCCGCTATCAAGGGCTACGTGGCGCACAATTCCATGAGCGATTATTACACGCATGGGCTCCACGGGGTCTGGTATATTCACGCGGTCCTGAGTGACGAGATGCAAAAGGGCAGGGGCCGGGTTCGCGGTGCGGCGTACCACACGCCGGACTGGCGTACTCCCGGCGGGTTTGTGGTTTACGAACACGAGGGTTCCGAGGGCGTTTTCCACGGCGGTCTGCACCTGGTTTCCGGCGCCGACGGCAATGCCTATATGCGCATTCTCGGCGACAACAACGGCGACGCCGAGGGCCGGATTCCCTCGCGTGCCGGACATTTTATGTACAATACCTGGAACTCGGCCCAGCTGGTCATCCAGGAGATGTTCGAAACCGGTCAGTCGCCGCAGAGCGGAGAGGAACTGATGGAGAAATTGACCATGTTTCTACTGCCCTTCTACTCGGTCCTGGAACGCGAGGGCAACATGGTGCGGCGCGAAGAGTTGGAAGGGTGGGAATTGCCGCGCCCATCTCCGGTTTTGATGAAGGGCGACCAGCCCAGCGACTCCGCCTTCAAGGCGCCCTATTCCGATGCCGAAATCGAAGCGGTGGAGAAGAAGCTGGGGTGAGCGGCAATTGTCGAGGTCGGGGGCGCCGCTCAGGGCCTGGAGCCCAATGCCCGGTAGCAGATAAAAAGCGCCAGTCCGAAAATGCCCAGGGCAACCGCCTGGTGCAGGGACGCCAGCCACACCGGGACGTGCAGCACGACGACCCCGATGCCCAGCGCGATCTGCAGCAGAATCAGGTGCAAAACGCCGCGGACGCCGGTGCGCAGGTGCGGCAGGGCCGGCTCCCGGCGCACCTGCACTAGCAGGGCCAGGGCCAGGGCCGCGACTACAAAGCCGAACCAGCGGTGCTGAAAATGCACCAGGACAGGGTTTTCGAGGGCGTTCATTATCCAGGGCTGCAGCCGCCACAAGCCGGTGGGAATCCACTGTCCGAACATGGTGGGAAAGGTAGCGGAGATATAGCCCGCCTTGAGGCCGGCCGTGAGTGCTCCGGCGGTGATCTGCAGGCACACCGCACCCGTGAAGACGAGGGCCAGTCTTTTGAAAAAAGGCGATGCCGAGAGCGGCGCTCCGGTTGCCGGCACAGCAAAGCTGTATTTGAAACCGAACCACAGACACGCACCCAGCAGTGCCAGGGCACAGAGCAGGTGGAGGGTCAGCCGGTAGTGGCTCACCTGCGGCTGGTCCACCAGCCCGCTCTTGACCATGAACCACCCCACGACCCCCTGCACGGCGAAGAGGATTCCAATGCCCAGAAAGGCGGGAATTCGCCGCCGCGGCAAAGCCCCCCGGACGAGAAAGACAACGAGCGGCACGACAAAGGCCAAACCCGCCAGGCGGCCCAGGATGCGATGTCCGTACTCCCTGTAGTAAATATATTTGAATTCCTCCAGAGTCATGCCCCTGTTGACCTTTTGGTACTCCGGAGTGCGGCGGTACTTGGCAAAGGTTTCGTCCCAGGCCGCCGCGTTCAGGGGGGGGACCACTCCGCTTACCACCTTCCACTCTACCATGGACAGTCCCGAACGAGTCAGCCTTACCCAGCCGCCGAAGATCACCAGGATCACGATCAAAAAAATGACGCCAAATAACCACAGGCCAATCTGTCTGTTGTAATCCATTGGGCGCTTTCTCTGCTAGCTGTCGTGGCGCAAATATCCCCGCTGCATTAAAATATCAGGACTTTATGAGATTTCGTAAATATCCGCTCCCTAATTGTCCCGGGGCGGGAGCGCCGGCGGCGTCGCCAGCAAACCGAAGAGCGCCAGCGGCACTGCCAGGACCGCGAAGCCCCAGATGATCTGGCCGTAGCCGCCAAAAAAGTCGTAGGCCAGTCCCATGGCAAAAGGACCGAAGCTGGAGGAGGCGACGCCAACGGTCGTTGCGGCGCCGAGAATCTTGCCCAGGTGGGCGCGCCCGTAGTAGCGCACCCAGAGGGTCTGATGCACTCCCATCCACAGCCCGCTGCTCAGGGCAAAACTCACCGGAAAGAGCATCGCTGTCCAGCCCGCTTCCAGCTGATTCAGCAGCATCAGAGAGATGGTTTTACACGTCATGGCCGCGGCGATGATCAGGTTGAGGGGGGCCCGGTCGACGAGCAGGCCGCCGCCCAGGCGGGTGGCGGCCATCACCGCGGCGAAGATCGAGAACATGGCTACCGCATCGGTCTCGCCCAGGCCGCGGGCCAGGTAGATCGGCACGGCATGGAAGTGGATGCCGGTGCCGATCATCGACCAGGAGGCGGTAATGGCCGTGACGATCCAGTAGGTGCGCGTGCGCAAGGCCGCCGACAGGGTAAAAGCGCGTTGGTCGGCGGCCGTTTTTTGGTGCTTTGACCCGGCGTGGTCCGGCCCGCCGTCGGGTTGCTGGCCAATATTCTCGGGGCGATTGCGAAAAAACAGGCCCAGCAGCGGCAGCAGCAGCAGCCATACTGTCAAGCCCAAAATTGCGTAGGCCCAGCGCCATCCGTAGCTGTGGATCAACCACAAACCCAGGGCCGGGGTAGCGCCCATGGCGGCGGCGGCCCCCAGATTCGAGATGCCGCCGGCCAGTCCCAGCCGGCGATTGAACCACATGGCCAGGGTAGCGCCAGCCAGCAGACCCATGGCGCCCTGGCCGAGCAGGCGCAAGCATAAAAAGACGAGAAAGAGGGTGAAGAGGCCCGAAACTTGCGACATGCCCAGACAGGTCAAACCAAAAAGCAGCACCACCCCGACGAGGGTTTTGCGGGGTCCGTGGCGGTCCATCAGCGCGCCCGTCCAGGTCATCGGCAGTGCCGCCAGCAGGGTGCCCGCCATATAGGCGCCGCTCAATTCGGTGCTGGACAGGGACAGCGCCGCGCTCAGATAGGGATTAAAAACCGCAACGCCAAAGGTCTGGCCGGGCGCGGTGGCAATCTGGATCAGGGTGATGATCGGCAGCATGAGCCAGCCGTAAAAGAACGGCAGCCGGGCGTGCCAGGAAGCCGCGGAGGCCCTCGGGATGGGTGGGGGCGTTTCGTCGCCTGTCATGGGGGCCGCAAAGAAAGTGGGTGTTGATTCAGTGGCCCGAGAATATATGGCAAATCGGTCAAAAGCGCACGGGCGCACCCGCTGAGCACCTGGCGGCCGGCGGGCAAAGCCATCTTGCAGGCGTACCTGGCGACTGGCGGAAAACTCATGCAGCCGCCGGTTTTCCCCCGTTTTTTCTCCTCTATTTACTTTTTCTCCAGTTTTTTTTCTATTTATTTAACGAGTGGCCGGCAGCACATCTCAGCACCTTAAATATCGTCAGAGTCAACCCATGATCATAATCCCTAGGTGAGAGGCAGGACTATGCCGCGACTGTGGCGTTTCTCCAATAGGTGGGTGGTCGTCTTTTGTCTGCTTGCGGCAATCGGGCTGGGCAGCGGGGCGCTCAGGAAGGCTTTGCTTGCCCCCGCGGAGGTGGAGGCATTGAAACCGGTCGGGTTGCCCCTCGTCGTTTCCGGCGATGCACAGGCCGTTTTTGTCCACCTGAACCAGTTGCGCAAAACCCTGGATTATCTGGGCAATCCCCTGCCGGAAGAGACCAGCGCTGCCCTGGATTCGGCAGCGCGGCACCCGGACGCCATCGAGGCTGTGCGGATGGTTCAGGAGGCAATGGACCCGCTCTGTCTGGTGGGAATCCACATTAATCCAGAGTCCCGGGTAAAGGTCGAGCCGGGCTTGGCGGATCGGGTCCTGGTCAAAAACGACGGGCGCCCCTTTCTGGTCAAGGTCCACAATCAGGCCGGTGTGACAGCGCCTCTGCGCGTCGGCAGTCCGCAGGCCAGAAAGGATGCCTCGAGCGCCGCAGAGAGTGACCGGTGGCTGGAGCTGGAGATGCACGAGGACCGGCCGTTGCCCCGCAGTCTGAGCGGCCTGGAACTGGAGTACCGTCTTGTAACACTTTCCGGCCACCAGGCAGGTAAACGGGCGGCGGTGCTGAGTTTCGACGTCGGCCAGGGGACCCAGGATATTGGTTTCCGCAATGATGTGACGCTGACGTTCAAGGTGCGGGAGGCAACGCCCGTCACGCTCGAAGTGCTGGACGAGCAGGGGCGGCCCACGACGGCCGCTTTCGAGATCCGGAATGCGCAGGGGCGGACCTATCCAGCGCAGTGGAAACGGCTACCACCGGACTTTTCGTTCCACCCGCAGGTATATCGCAGCGCCGGCGAAGTGGTCGAGCTGCCGCCGGGAACATATACCTTTAAGTGCACGCGTGGCCCCGAGTATTTCGAGCAGGTCAGGACGGTGGAGGTAGCGCACCAGCCCCAGCAATTGACCTTCGAGCTGGTGCGCTGGATCGATCCCGCCAGTATGGGATGGTGGTCGGGAGATCATCACATACACGCGGCCGGCTGCAAGCACTACGACGATCCTGCGAAGGGGATTACCCCCTCGGCTATGATACGCCACGCCCTGGGAGAAGATTTGAAGGTTGGAGCGGTACTGAACTGGGGCCCTGGTTTCGACTATCAGAAACAATTTTTTACGGGTCGAACCGACGCGGTTTCGCAGTATCCCTATCTATTGCGTTACGATGTGGAAGTAGCCGGTTTCGGGTCGCAGAAATCGGGCCATTTATGCCTCTTGCGGCTGCGCGAACAAAGCCCGCCCGGAGGGGATGGCAAAACTCGTTGGCCGACGCTGGGTCTGAATACGCTGCGCTGGGCAAAAAAGCAGGGAGCCGTGGTGGGGCCGGCCCACACGGGCTGGGGCTTGCAGGTGGAGTCCGATGAATTGCCGAATTACGAAGTGCCTCCCTTCGATAGTATCGGTGCCAATGAGTACATAGTGGATGTGACCCACATGGTGCCCGGCGAGGATGGCGCGCTGGTCCCTGCCGTCGATTTTCTTTCCATGTGCGATACGCCCCCTGTATGGGAACTGAACATGTGGTACCATACGCTGAATGTGGGATTCCGCACGCGCATCAGCGGCGAGACCGATTTTCCCTGTATCTTCGGCGAGCGGGTGGGGCTTGGTCGCTCCTATGTCCACCTCGACGGCGAGCTGACCTACAACCAGTGGTGCGAAAATATCAGACAGGGCCGCAATTACGTGTCGGATGGGCGCAGTCACATCATCGGGTTCGGCGCAGGGGGCGTCGAGATGGGCCGGGGCGACGGCGAACTGAGGCTGGATGGGCCCAATACCATTCGCGCGACGGCGAAGATAGCGGCACTGCTGCCCGCAGTACTGGATGCCACAATAGACCAGGGTTTGGAGGAGAAGCCCTACTGGCACATCGAGAAAGCCAGGATCGGCGATTCCCGCAAGGTCAAGGTCGAACTGGTCGTAAACGGTCATGCGGCGGCCCACCAGTTGGTAGAGGCCGACGGCGAGTTGCGGGATCTGGCTTTTGACGTGGAAATTCAGCACAGCAGCTGGATAGCCATGCGCATTTTTCCCTCGTCGCACACCAATCCGGTGTTTGTCCTGGTGGACGACAAACCTATTCGGGCCTCGCGTCGGAGTGCGGAATGGTGTCTTAAAGGGGTGGATCAATGCTGGAGTCAGAAGGAGCGCTTTATCCGTGAGAGCGAGATAGAAGACGCGTTAAAAGCCTACGAGCACGCGCGCCAGACGTACCGGCGCATTATATTGGAGTCCGAGCGGGAAGTAAAAATCCAGCCCAGCGTTTTTCCCACCAGTTTTGAACTATATCCCAATTATCCCAATCCCTTCAATTCCATCACCAATATTCGGTTCGACTTGCCCGTGGCTGCAAAGGTGTCCCTGGAGATTTTCAACAGCTTGGGACAGAGAGTGGAAAGTCTGATCGACAACCAGCCTCTTCTGGCGGGTCGGCACACGCTGCCCTTTGATGCAGGGGATCTGAGCAGCAATGTATATTTCTACCGGCTTAGCTACCAGGATCGCCAGCTGACGCGCAGTATGACCTTGCTCAAATGAGATGGGCTCGGCATGGGCCAACTCCGGCCGAAGGGCGGGCGAGGAGGTCGGCAGAATCTGCGCATAGGGCGCCGGAAAGTCGCTCTGAGAGTCTTCCAGGGCACTCTGGATCGAGGGTCTTCGACAGCCCATGAACAAAGGCATTCTCTCCTCTGCGATCGAAGCCATCGGCAATACTCCGCTGGTGGAGTTGTCGCGCCTGGGCCGTGGGTGCGAGGGCCGCATACTGGCCAAATTGGAATACCTCAACCCGGGGTTCTCAAAGAAGGACCGCATCGCCCGCCAGATTATTGCCGATGCCGCAGCCACGGGTGCTTTGGCGCCGGGACAGACCGTGGTCGAACTTACCAGCGGCAATACCGGGACGGGATTGGCGATCGTATGCGGCGTCGAGAGATATCCCTTCGTAGCGGTGATGTCCAGGGGTAATTCCATGGAGAGAGCGCGCATGATGCGGGCATTGGGTGCCGAAGTCGTCCTGGTGGATCAACTGTCCACTTCGGTGCCGGGCCAGGTCTCTGGCGGCGATCTGGAGGCCGTTGAGGAGAGGACGCAAAAGATCGTCGAGGAGCGCCGGGCCTTTCGCGCCGATCAGTTCCGCCTGCAGGGCAACTCCAGGGCCCACTACCTGCACACCGGCCCCGAAATTATCTGCCAGACGGGCGGTGCCATTGACGCCTTTGTGGATTTTGTCGGTTCCGGGGGATCTTTTGCCGGTTGCGCCGCCGCCTTCAAGGAATCCGACCCGCAGATCCAGTGTTTCATCGCCGAGCCCGCTGGTGCTGCCGTGCTCGCCGGCGAGGCCGTTGCCAATCCCAACCACCGCATCCAGGGCGGTGGCTATGGCATGGCGGATCTGGCCCTGCTGAATCCGGCTCATATCGACGGCTACGTGCAGATTGCCGATGCAGAGGCGATCGAGATGGCGCGCCGGCTGGCTGCGGAAGAGGGCATCTTTGCTGGTTTTTCCACCGGGGCCAACGTCGCCGCGGCGGCGAAGTTGCTGAACGGTCCGTGGCGCGGCAAGACTGTAGTGGTGCTGGTTTGCGATGCGGGATTGAAGTATCTGAGTACCGATTTATGGGACTAGAAAAGCGGTCAACCTGTTCGGGATAAGAGTGAGAGCGGCCTTTTGCAGAGGCGTATTTGGCGAGGGCGGCGGTGCGTTGAAAATTCGGCTTGGCTATCAGTTCCGGCGGTAGCCGATCGGGTGGCAGAATTTTGCGGCCTAACTCAGCATTTTTCGCAGCCTAACTCAGCGTTTTAGACGCTCATGGTCGGAATTTGCCCTATTTTCTATTTAAGAGTCTGTTGTTATATTTTTTAACAGATGCAGGATTGATATCTATTCGCATTGGTTTTTATAGCTTCAACCAGTGGCGATATATTTTATCTAAGTCGTATTGACTTGTATCTACATATCGATCTTTCAACATAAAATGCATCACTAATGGATGCAATAATCAGCCAGAGAGGAGAGCTTTTTTTTGAGTGCACAAGAGAGTTTAAAAGTAGATTTTTCACAGCGGGTCTGCAAAGCCGAAAACTGTGGGGAGAGATCCCGAACCAAGGGCTACTGCTCGCGCCACTACCAGCAGATTCGCCACCATGGGCGCCTCACGCCGGAGCGGGAGTACGGCAAACGCGGCGCATACTGTCAGGTAGAGAACTGCCAGGAGCCTCAAACCGCCAAAGGCCATTGCTATCGCCACTACCAGCAAATCAGACGCTATGGCCAGCTTACCCCCGAGCGCGAACGAATCTATGGGCGCACGAACTGCCAGGTGCCCGACTGCCAAGAACGCCACTCGGCTCGCGGCTATTGCAAGCGCCACTACATGAGCCAGCACTACCTTCCCCGCATCGCCCGTCGTCTGGTAGCTTCGCAGTCCTAGATCTCTAAGCGAGCACAGCTCTCGGATCGCCTTGCCAAACTGTGGTGCAGGCGATTCCGAAGTTGCGCTCTACGGGTCTCTGGGCCGCGCCCGCAGACGCCGCCTCACCTGCAGCACGGTAATAGCCAGCATTACCACCAGCAGAAATGGCACCGCACCCTGGTTCATAGTGCGCCAG
This sequence comes from uncultured bacterium, assembly GCA_964005845.1. Taxonomy (GTDB): domain Bacteria; phylum Latescibacterota; class UBA2968; order UBA8231; family UBA8231; genus CAXFTV01. The sequence continues at coordinate 94 of CAXFTV010000737.1, read as the reverse complement.
CCTACCGTTTCCTCAAGAGTGCCAGCTGAGAATGAAGTCAGGGCCATCAAGCCGAATATCATAAAGTCGTTGGCGGCTTGCACCTTGGCTTTTT